>JBBQKE010000089.1:0-6404 GCA_038326585.1 Actinomycetales bacterium
TACGACGCGTCACTCACCGGTTCTTGTCAGAGGTGCCGAGTCTCATCGAGGCCTTCAAGTTCAACGTGGCCGTGGCGCGCACGATGGAGCTCGTGAACGGCATCCGCAAGGCCGTCGACAGCGGACCGGGTGCAGCCGACCCGGCCGTGCGCGAGGCCGTCGAGGTGGTGGCGGTCGCCCTCTCGCTCTTCGCGCCATACACCGCCGAAGACATGTGGGCGCGGCTCGGGCACGGGGGCGAGTCGAAAGACGATCTCGTGGCCTTCGCGGGCTGGCGCAAGGCCGACCCGTTGCTGCTCGTGAGCGAGTCGATCACAGCGATCGTGCAGGTCGACGGCAAGGTGCGCGACAAGTTCGAGGTCAGCCCCACGATTGGCGGCGACGAGCTCGAGAAGCTGGCCCGGGCGTCGGCGAACGTGCAGCGGGCGATCGGTGATCGCGAGATCGCACAGGTCGTGGTGCGCGCGCCGCGAGTCGTCAACATCGCGACCGTCAAGGAGTAAGTCACCGAACCTGGTCGCTGCACACCGGCGGTGTCGGGGGTCGCTCTAGCCTGCCGTGGTGGACGAACCTCCCCGCCGGTCGGTGCGCGTGCGCGCCGCGCTCGGCGGCGTGGTGGTGCTTGCCCTGCTCGGGCTTGGCTCGGCGGTCGTGGCGTCGGTGCTTACGCCGGGTGGGCAGACCATCGAAGTCTCCGCTGAGGGTGACGAGAGCTCTGCCGCCGATTCTGGCCCGGTACCCGCCGACGTGGTCGTGCTGCACGTGCACGGGGCGGTCGGCGAGCCGGGCATCGTCGAACTGCCGCTGGGCAGTCGCGTGGTCGACGCGATCGCGGCCGCACGGGGCCCGACCGATGACGCCGACCTCGGCGCCGTCAACCTGGCCCGCGTCGTCGCCGATGGCGAGCAGCTCTATGTGCCGCGCCTCGGCGAGGCGCCGCCGCCGACGGTGAGCGGTTCTGGGCCCGATGCCCAGGGGCGGGTCAACATCAACACCGCCGACGCCGCCGCACTCGAGACCCTGGCCGGAGTCGGCCCAGCCCTCGCCGCGCGCATCGTTGCGTGGCGCGAGCAGAACGGCCCCTTTCGCAGCGTCGACGAACTGACCGCAGTCTCGGGTATCGGGCCGAAAACGCTCGACGGTATGCGCGACCAGGTGACGGTGTGAGTGTCTCGTCGGTCTCGTCGGTCCCATCGGGGACCGCGGTGCGGGTGGCGGATGCTCGCCTCGCGCTCCCTGCCCTCGCCGGGTGGCTGACCGCGGTCGTGCTGGTCGGCGTTGCCGGTGCGGCCTGGGTCGTCGCGGGTGTCGCGGCGTCGGTCGCGGGGCTGCTCGCGTGGAGGGTGCGTGGCCGGACGACCTCCGCGGCCGCTCCGCACGAGTGGGCGAACGGGATGCTGACGGCGAGCATCCCGAGTGTCATCGCGATCGCGGTGATCAGCGCGGCGGTCGCCCTCGCCGCACCGGCTCGCACGCCTCCGGTCATCGCTGACGCGCTCGAGACGGGTGCGGCGGTGAGTGCTGTGCTCGAGCTCGAGCAGACGGTGACGCCGCGCGAGGACAGCGCGTGGGGGGCGAGCGCTGACGCGCTGATCGTCGCCGTCGTGGTCGAAGACGGCGAGACAGCGCCGGAGACAGCGCTGGCGCGGATACCCGTGCGCGTCCTCGGTCTGAGCGTGAATGAGCGGCTACCGCTCGGCACGAGACTCGAGGGGCTCGTGCGACTCGTGCCGCTCGACCCCGGTGACGATCGGGTTGCGCTCGTGCGAATACTGACGCCGCTCGAACCCGTCTCGGCTCCCGCACCGCTGCTGGGAGTGGCCGACGAGCTGCGGGCGGGGTTTCTCGCGCTGATGGTGCCGTTCGACGGCGACGGCGCCGATTTACTGCCGGGGCTCGCGATCGGCGACACGACCGCGGTGGGCGACGACCTCGACGCGGCGATGAAGCGCAGCGCGCTCAGCCACCTGACCGCGGTGTCGGGGGCGAACTGCGCCATCGTCGTGGGTCTCGTGCTGGGCATCGGCACGCTCGCACGGTGGCGCCGACCCGTGCGGGTGGGTGTCGCACTCGCGGCGTTGGCAGGGTTCGTCGTGCTCGTGACTCCCGAGCCGAGTGTCGTGCGCGCCGCGGTCATGGCTTCGGTCGTGCTGGTCGCTCTGGCGAACGGGCGGGCTGGCCGGGGGCTGCCCGTGCTGGGGCTCGCGGTGCTCGGCATCGTCGTGCTTGATCCGTGGATCGCGCGCGAGTACGGCTTCGCGCTCTCGGTGCTCGCGACCGCTGCGCTGCTCGTGCTCGCGGGGCCGATCGCTGAGCGACTCGGGCGGGCGATGCCTGCGCCGATCGCACTGTGGATCGCTGTGCCGCTCGCCGCGCAGCTGGCGTGCCAACCGGTGCTGATCTTGCTCGCGCCCGAGGTGCCGCTCAGCGGGGTGGTCGCGAATATTCTCGCAGCTCCGGCGGCTCCGGTCGCGACGATCGTCGGCATGATCGCGTGCCTCCTCGCGCCGATCATCCCGCCGCTGGCGACCCTCGTTGCGGCGATCGCGTGGGTGCCGTCGGCGTGGATCGCTGGCGTCGCGCGGGTGAGCTCGGGGTTGCCGGGAGCCCTCTTGCCGTGGCCCGAGGGCGCGACCGGAGCCCTGCTGCTCGGCGCGCTGACTCTCGCCGCACTGCTCGCCTGGGGCGTGCCGGTCGCTCTGGGTTCGCCGCGGCTACGGCAAGGGCTCACGATCGGGGTCGCCGCGGCGCTCATCGTTGTCATGGGAGCGACGGCGGGTCTGGCCGCTCTTCGCGCGCTCGGGCGCCCCACTGACTGGGCCATCGCGCAGTGCGATGTGGGGCAGGGGGATGCGGTGCTCATCCGCAGCGCCGATGAGGTCGCGCTCATCGACACCGGAGCCGAGCCCGAGCTTCTCGTGGCCTGCCTCTCGACGCTCGGCATTGAGCGCGTCGACCTGCTCGTGCTTACTCACTTCGACCACGATCATGTGGGCGCTGTGGAGGTCGTCGTCGGTCGCGTCGATCGCGCGGTCGTGGGTCCGACGGGTCGCGCTGCGGATGAGGACGTCGTTGCGAGCCTGCTCGCTGGGGGCACCCAGGTCGACACGATCGCAGAGGGTGCACGCGGCCGGTTGGGAGACTGCGACTGGGCCGTGCTGTGGCCGCCCGCGCACCGCGGCGTCGAGCCCGGCAACGACGCTAGTCTCGTGCTCGCCGTGGACGGCGGTTCGTGCCCGCGCATGCTCGCACTCGGCGACCTGGGCGAACAGTCGCAGCGCATGCTCATGGCGACAGACGACCTCGGCGCCGTCGATGTCGTCAAGGTCAGCCACCATGGTTCGTCCGAGCAGCACCTCGAGCTGTATCGGCGGCTCGACGCAGCGGTGGCCCTCATCGGAGTCGGAGCCGAGAACGGCTACGGGCATCCGGCACCGGCGCTCGTCGACGAGCTCGAGGCCCTCGGCAGCGTCGTCGGCCGCAGCGACGCGCACGGACTCGTGCTCGTCTCCGTGGGTGAGCAGGGGCTGCGGCTCTGGCGCGAACGGCTCTCTACGGTCGGGGCAGAGAACTAGTCTGGAGCCGGTGCCGAGCCACATCGCACCGACCGCGCACCGACACCAGAGGGGAGCCCCATGGCCGCGCCGAAGAAGGCATCCTCTGCGCGAGCGGCGGCGAGCATCCCGCAGGTTGCCTGGCACCAGATTCGGCCTGCGCCCATCGTGCTCGTCAGCGGCCCTGAGGGTTTTCTCGCCGAGCGCGCGAGTCGTCAGTTGCGGGATGCCCTGCGCGACGTCGATGCGAGCCTCGAGGTGCACGACCTCATGGCTGACACCTATGCCCCCGGCGAGCTCATGACCCTCGCGAGCCCGTCGCTGTTCAACGAGCCGAGGCTCATCAGGGTCGACGGGGCCCAGTCGATGAACGATGCTTTTCTGCTCGAAGCGCTGGAGTATCTCGAGACCCCCGCCGACGACACCGTGCTGCTCATCCGCCACAGCGGGGGAGTCCGCGGCAAGAAGTTGCTCGACGCCATCCGCCATGGGGTCGGCGGCGGCATCGAGGTCGTCTGCGCCGAGCTCAAGCGCGACTCAGACAAAGCTGACTTCGCCGCAGCAGAGTTCCGGCACGCGGCGCGGCCGATCGCCCCCGCCGCACTGCGTGCGCTCGTCAGCGCGTTCACCGACGACCTTGCCGAGTTGGCTGGCGCGTGTCAGCAGCTCATGGCCGATACCGACGGCGACATCACCGAGCAGACCGTGGCGAAGTACTACGGCGGTCGGGTCGAGACCAATTCGTTCGCTGTCGCCGATGCCGCCATCGCCGGACGCCATGGCGAGGCCCTCGGGCTGCTGCGGCACGCGCTCGCGACCGGGGCTGACCCCGTGCCCATGGTTGCGGCGTTTGCGATGAAGTTGCGCACGATGGCGAAGGTTGGGGGCACCCGCGGTGCAAGTGCACAGGTCGCCTCGTCGTTAGGCCTCGCCCCGTGGCAGGTCGATCGCGCACGCCGCGATTTGCAGGGCTGGGATGAGGCTGGGCTCGGGCGCGCGATTCTCGCGGCTGCCGAGACCGACGCCGCCGTCAAGGGCGCGGGCCGCGACCCCGTCTATGCCGTCGAGACTCTCGTGCGCACGGTCGCCGCCCGCGGCCACGACCTCTAGGGCTGCGCCCGCGCTGACGACGAACGACCCGCCGGCCGGAGCCGACGGGTCGTCGTGAGGTGCGGGGTGGGCGGTGCTGCCTAGAGCGCGGCGACCTTCTTGGCGATCGACGACTTGCGGTTCGCCGCCTGGTTCTCGTGAATGACACCCTTGCTGACGGCCTTGTCGAGCTTCTTGGTCGCCGTCTTGAGGGCGGCCTCGGCCGAGGCCTTGTCGCCTGCGGCGACGGCCTCGTTGGCGCGGCGAATCGCCGTCTTGAGCTCGCTCTTGACCGCCTTATTGCGCTCTTGCGCCTTGAGGTTGGTCTTGATGCGCTTGATCTGCGACTTGATGTTTGCCACGTGTGTGCTTTCTTCTTCAGGAACGGTGAGAGTGAGGCGGCTGCGAGGCGAACTGATCCCAGCCGCATTCCGTGTCGAAAGAGAGAGGGCTTTCTGACACGCAAGCCAACCGCCTACGTTACCAGGTGCGGCGCTCCATCTGCCACCTGACGGTCTGTCGAGCACTCGGCATCGTGGGAGAATGGGCGGCAATGTCTCCTCGTGCCCACACCGCCCTCGCCCCCGCCGCGACCGACCCAACGCTGATCCGCAACTTCTGCATCATCGCGCACATCGATCACGGCAAATCGACCCTCGCCGACCGCATGCTCGGCATCACGGGTGTCGTCAGCGACCGCCAGGCACGCGAGCAGTATCTCGACCGCATGGACATCGAACGCGAGCGCGGCATCACGATCAAGTCGCAAGCGGTGCGGATGCCCTGGGCCCTCGCTTCGGAAGAGGGCGGCAAGCCCGTCACCTACGCGCTAAACATGATCGACACCCCCGGGCACGTCGACTTCACCTACGAGGTGAGCCGCTCCCTGGCTGCGTGCGAAGGGGCGATTCTGCTCGTCGACGCGGCTCAGGGCATCGAGGCGCAGACCTTGGCGAACCTCTACCTGGCGCTCGAGAACGATCTGACGATCATCCCGGTGCTCAACAAGATCGACCTGCCCGCAGCCGACCCCGAGAAGTACGCGAAAGAGCTTGCAGGACTCATTGGCGGCTCACCCGACGACGTGCTGCGGGTGAGCGGCAAGACCGGCCAAGGCGTCGGCGAGCTGCTCGATCGGGTCGTCGAGTTGATTCCGGCACCGAGCGGCGATGCGCAGGCTCCCGCCCGCGCGATGATTTTCGACTCGGTCTACGACGCCTACCGTGGCGTCATCACCTACGTGCGCATGATCGACGGCAAGCTGAGTCCCCGCGAGCGCATTCAGATGATGTCGACACGGGCGACGCACGAACTTCTCGAGATCGGCGTGAGCTCACCCGAGCCGGTGCCCAGCAAGGGCCTCGGCGTGGGCGAGGTGGGCTACCTCATCACGGGCGTGAAAGACGTGCGGCTCTCGAAGGTCGGCGACACCATCACGAACGCTCAGAAGCCGGCGGTCGACGCGCTGCCCGGCTACACCGACCCGAAGCCCATGGTCTTCTCGGGGCTATACCCGATCGACGGCAGCGATTATCCCGTGCTGCGTGAAGCGCTCGACAAGCTCAAGCTCTCTGACGCGAGCCTCAACTATGAGCCAGAGACCTCGGTGGCACTCGGTTTCGGGTTCCGTTGCGGCTTTCTCGGCCTGCTGCACCTCGAGATCATCACCGAGCGGCTCGAGCGCGAGTTCGGGCTCGACCTCATCTCGACGGCGCCGAGTGTGACCTACGAGGTCATGACCGACGACAAGAAGCAGTTCAC
>JBBQKE010000090.1:0-6352 GCA_038326585.1 Actinomycetales bacterium
CGTGCGGACCGGGCTACTGCCCGCAGCCGGCGCACTCGGGGGCATCAGCGCGGGCGTGCAGCTCACGGTCGGGCCCGCGCTCGCCGGCCTCTCGGTCGCCTACATTGGCTTCAGCTGGACCTACACGGTCGACGTCGTGCTGTTCTTCGCCGCCTTCCTCGGCCTCTACACGCTGCCCGCGATGATCCCTGATGGCGAACGGCGGCGGCCGGGCATCCAGTCGGTCATCGAGGGCTGGCGCTTTCTGCGCATCGCCCCCAACATTCGGGCCTCATTCGTGCTCGACGTCTTCGCCATGACATTCGGCAACCCGAGGGTTCTGTTCCCCGCCGTCGGAGCACTGCTCATCGGGGGCGGAGCGGTCACGGTGGGCATCCTCTCGGCAGCGAGTGCGGTCGGGATGCTCGTGCTGGGGCTGCTGTCAGGTCGCGTCGGCGGGGTGCGGGCGCACGGGCGCGGCATCGTCTACTCGGTCGCCGCCTATGGCGCGAGCATTCTGCTGTTCGGCGTCGTGCTGCTCGTGGTCTCGACCCTGCCCATCGAGGTGGGCACCGACATCTCGCAGGCCAACATTCCGGCGCTCGTGATCGCCTCGGTGCTGCTCGCCCTCGCGGGCGCATCAGACACCGTCAGCATGATCTACCGCACCACGATGATTCAGGCCGCTGTTCCCGATGTCATGCGCGGGCGACTGCAGGGGCTCTTCATGGTGGTCGTGACGGGCGGGCCACGAGTCGGCGACCTCTACGTCGGAGTGCTCAGCCTCACCGCGCTGCTGTGGTTTCCGCCCCTGCTCGGTGGCGTCGTCATCATCGCCGTGAGTGCCGTCTTCTTGCGCATCTACCGCAGCCTGCGAGAGTACGACTCGCTCGACCCGAAGCCCTAAGAGCCGACGACGGTCGACCCGACCACCCCCGTGCGATCACGACGGGCTCGTGACGTCATCGATCGAGTCTGACCTCATCGGTCAGCCATGAGAGAAGCGACATAGAGGCCGCCGCCGCGCCAGCCCCCGCCGCGTGAGACCGTTCATGCAGCTCGGCGGCGGCGCGATGTTTCGTCGTCAGATATGGCGTGAGCGGGCACTCTGACAGAGGCGGATGCTGCGGGCCGTCTGCGCGACTTCGGCTCCAGTGATACGCCAACGCACCCAGAGGCGTGGTGACGGCGCCCGGCGTGCCGGGCATCGTGAAGCGAGACACCCAGTCGGCTACATCTTCGGCCGGCATGGGCGGCGACAACAGGTAGCCCTGGCCGAAGTGAGCGCCCAGCGCCGCACTGACTTCGAGCCGCTCTCGATTCTCGATGCCCTCAACGGTCACGCCATAGCCGAAATCGTTGCCGAGCTTGGTGATCGCGGCCAGAACCGTCAAGACATGCAGTGCCCGATTGTGCACGCTGTCGAAGATGTGTCGATCGATCTTGATGACGTCAAACGGAAGCTCGGTGACGCGCTTGAGCGTGCTGTAACCCGAACTGATGTCATCCAGATGCAGCTTCACTCCGAGCCGAACGAGTTCGTCGATGGCTTCGTCGCTCACCGCAAGGTCGATCTCGCGAGTTTCGAGCAGCTCGAGACTCAAGCGGCTCGGTTCGACCCCTCGCAGTTCGAGAGCGTCGATCACTAGCTGCACACCGTCGGGCGACGAGAAGATCTCGGGCGGAACATTGACCGACACACTCACGTCGAGCCCCAGCTCTTGCCAGCGTGCGACCCACTCGAGTGACTGGTGAATGCCGATCCAAAAAACCTCGCGAAGTTCGTCCGTCGAGTAGCGGGGCAAGAACTCGTCGGGCAGCATGAGCGAGCCATCCGCTCGCCGAATGCGGGCGAGCGCTTCGAACTGCGTCACCACGCCACTCTCGAGGTCGACTATGGGCTGCATGAACATCGTCAGCCGCCCATCGACGTGGTGCGCCGGTGCCCCCGCCATCGAATCCGGCGCGGGCACAAGTGTCGGGGCGGCTTCAGGGTCGTCGTCACCGATGTCGTCGAGCGAGATCGGAGTCGCGGGGCTCCACCAGTCGTCGTCGCCGCGACGGTCCTTGACGAGATAGAGACCAGCGTCGGCCGCGGCGTAGAGTGCTCGACTGTCTAGACCGTCTCGGGGGTAGAAGGCCACACCCATGCTGGCCGTGACCGTGACCTCTGTGCCGTCGTCGAGCACGATCGGCCGGGTGATCTCAGCCCGCACTCGGCGCGCGATCTCATCGACCTGCCGGTGCGCGCGGCTGGGATCGAGATCGGGCAGAATCACGACGAACTCGTCGCCGCCCGCTCGCGTGACATGGTCGTTGCGGCGCAGCACTTCACGCACGCGGCGACCGAACTCGATCAGCACCGCGTCTCCGGCCGGATGCCCGTGCGTGTCGTTGATCGCCTTGAAGGCGTCAAGATCGAGCATGCCGACGGCAACCACGTCACCACGTTCGGCGGCGTGGGCCAAGGCCTGCAGCAGCAACCGACGCGTGCCATCACGATTGGGTAGCCCGGTGAGGGCATCGTGACTGGCCTCGTACGAGAGCCTCTCGCGCTCTTCGACAATGTCAGTGACGTCGCGCTGCACGCTCACGAAGTGGGTCACGTTCTGCGCGGCATCCCGAATCGGAGTGATGGTGAGGTGGTTCCAGAAGGTCGTGCCGTCTTTGCGATAGTTCAGAATCGTTCCCTGAAAGACGCCGCCCGCTTCCAGTGCGTCACGAATGCGCTGCACGTCATCGGCCGAGGTCAGGGGTCCCTGCAGAAAACGGCAATTCGTTCCGATGATCTCGTCAGATCGAAAACCGGTGATGTCGGTGAACGCCGAGTTGCTATAGATCGTGTTGCGCTCGGCGTCAGTGATCAACGAACCTTCGCTCACCGTCTCGAGCGCCCTGGCCAGCAAGGCCTCCGTCACGAATGAGGTCGCGCGCTGCGCCGAGTGGGAGTCGGTCTTTCGAGTCATCGGGTCACACTCTTTCTTCCGTTCGGGCTAGCTCGAATCTCAGTCCGGCGACCACGCGCCGCCCACGGCGATCGATCCATCGCACTGTGGCAGCACGAGGGGCCGCTGCCGAATCGCTGAGGTCGATCGTGACGTGATCGCCGACAGCGAGGCCGCGGCGGGTGCGAATGCGGCATCCGCCAAAACTCAAGTCTTCCAGGTGCACGGTCTCTTGCTCGTCGCCATAATGCACGGTCGCTAGGCCTCGAGTGGCCAGCCTGGCTTCCGATCGAAGACTCGGCGTGACGCGGCGCACGGCACCCGCGAGCGTTCGTCGGGCAGCTCCAACCACGCGAGCGCCGTCTTCGCGATCGTTGCGCACCCAGTCGGGCGATTCAGTGATCAACCCCACGATGCCGATGGTGTGGGCTGCGCTCAACTCACTGAACTCGAACCCGACTTGCAGGCCCTGCGGCACTTCTTTCACCCACCGTGTGAGCCCGGGAACAGCGCCCACCTCGTCGATCGACAGGTGCGGTGCCGGCCGCGGTGCGGTCAACGCGAATGTGCGATCGCCATCGGCTGTCCAGGGCACGAGTACCCTCGCCCCACCCGTGCTGAGGTCGAGCACGCGGGCCATACGTTCGTCGCTGGGCCAGAATCCGGCGCGCGCGACGATGCTCACGTCGGTGCGCTCGGTGCGGCGATGCCGCGGCCGCTCAAGACACACCAGCACAGCCATGGCCAGGCCCACGATGTTGTAAAGGGTCCAAAAGCTCACGATGATGAGCGAGTCAACGCCGTAGTTCGCCGACGACCAGACCCACGCGTTGAGCAGTGCCGCGATCGAGAGCATGACCAGCGCGATGTGGGGGGCCGCGAGGGCGAGGCGAAAGTTGAGCCTCTCGCTCGAGACGCCCTTGGGGGTCACGGCAAAGGCCTTCGTGCTCAAGCCGACCCATTCCGCCACCACGGCGAGAGCAATCGTCGGCGCCATCGCTGTCTCGTACACGTGGGTCCACAGCGAACTGCGCCGCCCGCCTGAGATCAGGCGCATCGCCACCAGCGACGTCACGAAGTAGGGCATCCACATCACCAGCACTGACTCGAGGTCTGCGTCGACGACCGTCACTCCCCCGAGCAAGTAGAGCAACGGCGCGACGACGAAAACCATCTTGAGAACGCCGAAGTGCCAGTAGATGATGCCGTCGACGTAGAGCCACCGCTGCATGAACGACAGGCCGGGCAGCGTCAGCGGGTTCCACTTGCGGGCCGTCTGAATGTTGCCACGGCTCCATCGCGTGCGTTGAGTCAGCAGCGTCGCGAAGCTCTCGGGCGCGAGACCCGCGGCGATGACGTCGGGCACGAACGCACTGCGGTACCCCGCCGCCTGCAGCAGCATGCCGGTCGCCATGTCTTCGGTGATGACACCCGTCGCGAAGCCCCCGATGTGTTCGAGTGCGGTGCGGCGGAACACTGTGTTGCTGCCGACGTACATGACAGCGTTGTATGCCGCCTTGCCTTCTTGCATGCTGCGCATGAAGTAGTCCTGCTCATTCGGCAGCGACGAGCCAGAGAAGAGGTTGTGCTGAAACGGGTCGTCGTTGTGAAACGCTTGGGGCGCCTGCACGTAGGCCATCATGCCGTCGTCGAAGTGTGGCACCGTCGCTTCAAGGAACGACGCGCGTGGAATCATGTCGGCGTCGAGCGTGACCACCAGTTCGCCTGTGCTGTGCGCCAGGGCGTTGTTGAGATTGCCGGCCTTCGCGTGTGCGTGCTCTTCTCGGGTGAGGTGCGTCACGCCATAGCGATCTGCCAGCGCTCGCACCGAGTCACGGCTGCCGTCGTCACAGAGATAGATCGTGAGTTCGCCGGGGTACCGGATGCCCACCGCACCGGCGACGGTCGGCTCGAGCACCGCAATCGATTCGTCGTAGGTCGTGATGTAGATGTCGACGCTCGGGAGCCCGGCCGGGTCA
Source organism: Actinomycetales bacterium (assembly GCA_038326585.1). Classification (GTDB taxonomy): domain Bacteria; phylum Actinomycetota; class Actinomycetes; order Actinomycetales; family Microbacteriaceae; genus Microcella. The sequence goes on from JBBQKE010000090.1 coordinate 4,904, forward strand.
TCCACGACCGGTGCCTGGGCCACGGCGCGAGCGGGGCGGCGCCAGCCGATCGCGATCGTGGCAATGATCTGAATCGCGCCGATGAGCTCGGCAGTGATCAAAATGGTTCCCGCGGTCAACGCCCAGACGGAGTCTGACGGGATCGTCTCGAGAATGCGCCACGTCAGATAGAGCATCGAGGTCACCGCGATGGCAGACAGCGCCAACCGTCGCCCCGAGATTGCGGACGCGCGCGACAGCAGCACAGCGAACACCAGAACACTAAGCGCGGCAACGGCATACACGCCGCTCCACGGCCACAGCCATGCCTCGGTCACGACCCCCCCCTTACGGTTTCCATGCACCCGGATACACGGTAGGCCTGTCTCCACCTGCTCATCTTTCGGGGCGGCAGTGCCTGTTCGCTAAGCGAATGGCACCCCCCACTGCGTGCCAGCGCGGTGTTCACGGGTGACCCTGACAGGATGAACGCGGCGGTCCCGATCATGAAAGAGGCGACCCATGGCAGAACCAGGCGAAGGCCGTGTTGCGGTCTACATCGACTTCGACAACATCGTCATCTCGCGCTACGACCAGGTTCACGGGCGCAGCGCGTGGCGCAAAGACAACGTCTATCGCTTGCCAGCCGGACTCGCGGGCGCAACCGACGACATCGCCGCGCGTCTGAAGCACGCCGAAGTCGACATCAGCGCGATTCTCGACTTCGCCTCAAGCTTCGGCACGATCGTGCTCTCGCGCGCCTACGCCGACTGGTCGATCGGTGTCAATGCCAGCTACCAGGGGCAGCTCATGGAGCGCGCCGTCGACCTGACCCAGCTGTTTCCCACGGCGCACTCGCTGAAGAACGGCGCCGACATCCGCCTCGCCGTGGACGTCATCGAGGACAGCTTCCGCCTCAAGGGCCTCACCCACGTGATCATTGTCGCCGGCGACTCGGATTACATCCCCCTCGCCCAACGCTGCAAACGCCTCGACCGTTACGTGGTCGGCATCGGCGTCTCCGGCTCTACGAGCACCGCCCTTGCCGCCGCCTGCGATGAGTACGCCGACTATGACGCGCTACCTGGCGTCGGGCCGGATCCGGCGGATTCACCCGTTTACTACGCGAGCGCCGCCACCGCGAAGATGGATGCGCCGGCGACCGCTTCACAGGCCTCCCCCACGAACGGTGTTTCCGAACCCACGGCATCCGCTGATCCGGACGAGAAACCGCCGAAGACCGCTACCGCGCTACTGAAGCGGGCGCTGGAACTGCTGGCGAAGAACGACCTGGACTGGCAGCACGCCTCGGCCGTGAAAGTCCAGATGAAGAGGATGGACCCGTCGTTTCAGGAGCGACCACTTGGGTATAGCCAATTTTCGGAGTTCCTGAGGTCTCGGCAATCAATCATCGAGATCGACAAGAACAGCCCGACGCCGCTGCGGGTGCGGCTGCGGGGCTGAATGTTC
>JBBQKE010000091.1:0-6342 GCA_038326585.1 Actinomycetales bacterium
GGTGATGACCTGCTCAAGCGCGGGCGCCGGCAGTGCGCCGGGCTGGGCGAACACCAGAATGCCGTCGCGAAAAGCCATGAGGGTCGGGATCGATCGAATATTGGCGGCCGCAGCGAGCGACTGCTCTGCCTCGGTGTCAACCTTGCCGAAGGTCACATCAGCGTGCAGCTCGCTCGCCTTGTCGAAGATCGGGGCGAACTGGCGGCACGGTCCACACCACTCGGCCCAGAAGTCGACGAGGGTGATGCCAGGGGCGGTGACGGTCTGCTCGAAATCCGTCGCGGTCAAGGTCACAGTAGCCATGACGCCATTCTGACACAGTCCCGTGATACCCCTGGGGGTATTCTCTCGTGGCGCACGATCGAGAGCAGGGGCACCGAGAAATCTGAGTCTCTCCACTATGCTCGCGCACAGGTTTGTGAGGGTATCCACAATTCAGCGACCTGCCTCCGTCAGCCCCTTCGTGGACCGAGCACCACGAAACCCCGCGGAGTACGGCGCCGATCTAGCGTCATCGTCATGAGCACCATTGAGTCTTCCGCGCCCACCTCGGCCACCGCGCCGCTCGCCCCGTCGACCCCGCCCGTCACCGACGAACCCACTGCGAGCCCGACGGATGCTGCCCCGCAGCTCGACGTCGTTGCACTCGGCCAGCGACTGATGGGGCGGTGGGCAGACAGCCGCCGCGCCTCGCGCGACCTCATGCGCAAGCCTGAGTTTCACCGCGACCCGAGCTTGGGCATGGACGACCACCGCGAGCGCGTGCTCGGTCAGCTGAAGCTGCTCGTCGAGCAGGGCTCGGTGCACCGCGCCTTTCCGAAAGAGTTCGGCGGCGAAGACGACCACGGCGGGTTCATCGCGAGCTTTGAAGAGCTCGTGCTCGGCGACCCGAGCATGCAGATCAAGTCGGGCGTGCAGTGGGGTCTCTACGCCTCGGCCATCTTGCACCTCGGCACGGCAGAGCACCACGCGGCCTGGCTGCCCGACGCGCTCGACCTCACGACGCCCGGCGCTTTCGCCATGACCGAGACCGGTCACGGCAGCGACGTCTCGGCCGTAGGCACGACCGCGACGTACGACAACACGACCGATGAGTGGGTCATCCACACACCCTTCCGGGCCGCGTGGAAGGACTACCTCGGCAACGCCGCAGTGCACGGTCGGGCGGCGGTCGTGTTTGCCCAGCTCATCACGCGCGGGGTCAACCACGGAGTGCACGCCTTCTATGTGCCGCTGCGTGACGACAACGGTGACTTCATGCCGGGTATCGGCGGCGAAGATGACGGGCTCAAGGGCGGGCTCAACGGCATCGACAACGGCCGACTGCACTTCTCGACCGTGCGCGTGCCCCGCACCAACTTGCTCAACCGCTACGGCAACGTCGACGAGCACGGCGTCTACACCTCGTCGATCGAGAGCCCCGGGCGTCGATTCTTCACGATGCTCGGTACGCTCGTGCAGGGCCGAGTATCGCTCGACGGCGCGTGCGTCGTCGCGAGCAAGCTCGCCATGACCATCGCGGTGCGCTACGGCACCGAGCGCCGTCAGTTCGACGGTGGTGACGAGAACGAGGTGGTCTTGCTCGACTACCAGCGCCACCAGCGCCGTCTGCTGCCGCGCCTCGCCAACACCTACGCCATGTCGTTCGCGCACGAGGTCTTTCTCGACAAGTTCGATGCCGTCTTCTCAGGTCGTGCAGATTCCGACGCCGACCGCGAAGATCTCGAGACCCTTGCTGCGGCGCTCAAGTCGCTCAGCACCTGGGGCGCCCTCGACATCATTCAAGAAGCGCGCGAGGCGTGCGGCGGCCAGGGCTACCTCGCCGCCAACCGGCTCACGCAGTTGCGCGCCGACCTCGACATCTACGCCACCTTCGAGGGCGACAACAACGTGCTGCTGCAGCTCGTCGCCAAGCGACTGCTCACCGACTACAGCCGCACCTTCGCGAAGGCCGATGCCGGCGTGATGGCGCACTACGTTGTCGACCAGGTCAATGAGACCGTCGTCAACCGCTGGGGCCTGCGTCGACTGGCCCAGTCGGTTGTCGACTTCGGCTCGACCGCGCGCTCGGTGGGCTACGTGCGCGACACCGATTCTCAGCGGCAGCTGCTGACCGACCGGGTCGAGACGATGGTCGAAGAGCTCGCGGGCAAGTTGCGCAGTGCATCCAAGATGCCGAAGCCCCAGGCGGCCGCTCTTTTCAACCGCCACCAGAACGCACTCATCGAAGCGGCCAAGGCGCACGGCGAGCTGCTGCAGTGGGAGGCCTTCACCGAGGCGCTCGAGACGGTCGAGCAGGAGGGCAACCGTCAGGTGCTCACCTGGCTGCGCGACCTGTTCGGGCTCGGGCTCATCGAGAAGAACCTCGCCTGGTATGTCATTCACGGGCGACTCAGTGATCACCGCGCACAAGCGATCACCGACTACATCGACGACCGGTTGCTGCCCCGTCTGCGGCCGCACGCGCGCGCGCTGACTGACGCATTCGAGCTGAAGCCCGAGCACATCCGCGCCGACATCGCGACAGGTGAAGAGCAGAGGCGCCAAGACGAGGCGCGTGACTACTACGCGGCTCTGCGCGCCAGCGGGCTGGCGCCGATCGACGAGAAGGATCTTCTCGCGGCAAAGAAGGCCAGACGCTGACACTGTCGCAACACGCGCTCGGTGCATAGAGTCGACCTCATGAGCGAACCTGCGCCCGAGGCCGGTTTTCGATTGCACCCCGCTGCGGCGTGGGCGCTCGTCGGGTTGCAGTTTGTCTTCTTGATCTTGCTCGGCTTTCTGCCGTGGGGTGATCTGTGGCAGCGCGGTATTGCGACAATCGTGCTGGGTCTCGTGCTCGTGGCCCTGGGGTTCGGCATCGCCCTGGCGGCCGGCGCTGGGCTCGGCCGCACCCTGACCCCGAGTCCGATTCCGAAAGCCGATGGCGTGCTCGTCACGACCGGCGTCTTTGGCGCGGTGCGCCACCCGATCTACTCGGGGCTGCTCGTGCTCGGCATGGGCCTCGTTGTCATCGGCGCTTCGTGGTTGCACCTGCTCGCCTGGGTCGCGCTGCTGAGCGTGCTCATGACGAAGTCGCGGTTCGAAGAACGCATGCTCGCCGACCAGTACCTCGGCTACGCGGCGTATGCCGCTCGCGTGGGCCGGTTGGTGCCGGGCATCGGGCGCATCCGGTCATGACACTCACCGACATCGTCATTCCGCAGCCCGGTGATCCTCGCGGCGGAGAGCTCACCGGCGTGCTCGGCGTGCCCGATGGGCCCGGGCCCTTCACGCCCCTCGTCGTCGTGCACGAGCTGTTCGGCATCGACGACGCCATGCGCGATCACCTCGAACGACTGCGAGGCATGGGCTATCTCGTGCTCATGCCGAACCTGTACAGCCGCGGTGGCGCTCGCCGGTGCCTCGTGGCGACCTTCCGGGCACTGCGCAGCGGCACGGGCGTCGCCTTCGACGACATCGAGGCCGCGCGATCTCTGCTGCTTGCGCGCGACGACTCGACCGATCGGGCGGGCGTCATCGGCTTCTGCATGGGCGGCGGGTTTGCGCTGCTGCTGGCGGGGTCGGGCGGCTATGGCGCAGCATCCGTCAATTACGGCATGCTGCCGAGCGAACTCGATGACGCCCTTGACGGTGCGTGCCCCGTGGTCGGCACCTTCGGTGGGCGCGACCTGAGTCTGCGCGGCGCGGCAGCGAAACTGGAGGCGGCTCTCGTGGCGCGCGGCATCGAGAGCGACGTCGTCGAGTACCCCGAGGCCGGGCACGCGTTTCTCAACGCCATACCCAACGGCACCCGACTCGCACGCATCACAATGGGGCCGATGCTGCGGCTCGGGCATCGGCCGGCCGAGGCCGATAACGCCTGGGCGCGCATCGACTCGTTCTTTCAGCGCACGCTCGCCTGAGTTAGCGCCGCGCGCTACTTGTTGGTGGCGTTTGTCACCGCGTCAGAGTTGTTCGAGCGGCCGCTCGAGGCCTTTTTGTCGGCCTTGGCGACCCGCTTCTCTTTCAGGGTCTTCGATGCCGCGGTCTTGGGGGAATTCTTGCGCGCAGACTTTTCGCCCATGGTGGTGCTCCTTCGATCGGGGAGCCTTCAAGGGCTCTCAGGCTGAGGGTACGCCCTGGGCGCTCGGCTCGACTGCCCTGGCGCCTCACGGCGTCAGCGAATCGGGGCTACACGCCCAGCTTCGTGCGCACGGCGGCGTCGCTCGGCTCGACGAGGTGCGAGCCGTCGGGGAACACCACGACGGGAATGTTGGTGCGGCCGCTGATCGACTGCGCTTCTGCTGCGGCTTCTGCCGAGGCTTCGACGTCGACCTTTGTCCACTCGACCCCGAGGTCGTTGAGCAGGGCCTCGGTGCGGCGGCAGTCGCGGCACCAGTCGGCGCCGTACATGGTGATCGTGCTGGCTGAATCGGTCATAGTTTGTGCAACCGAGATGCGACGGTGAATGTTCCCACCCTGTCTCTAGAATCAACGCCATGACCATGCCAGGCCACGATTCACCGCTCGGAGTGTTCGGCGACCCGACCGCCACGGCCGCGCACTACGCCGCGAAGCTCTCGGTCGAGACCGATGCATCCGATGTCTGGGCTGCACGCGAAGCGGGTAAGACGTTTCACCTCGTCGACGTGCGCGGCCAGGCTGCTTTCGACCAGGGGCACGCGGCGGGGGCACTGCACATCCCGAGGAACGAGATCGCTGCTCGTGTGGCTGAGCTGGGCGCGGGCATCCCCGTCGTGGTCTACTGCTGGTCGCCCGGCTGCAACGGGGGTGCCAAGGCGGCCCTCGAGCTTGCCCGCCTCGGTGTGCCCGTGAAAGAGATGATCGGCGGCTTCGAGTACTGGGCGCGCGAGGGCTACCCGGTCGAGGGGGCCGACGGCCCGATCGTGCGCGAGATCGATTCGCTCACCAACGTCGTCGACTGAACCGACTCGACTAGGTGCCGAGCAGCGCGGCGAGGCCGACGGTCAGCACGGGCGCGATGATGAGCGCGGGCAGCATGTCGGCGACGGCGACCGCGCGCACGTTGAGCAGGCGCAGCCCGACGCCCAGCAGCAGCACGCCGCCCGTTGCCGTGAGGGCCGCGATGGCCGCGCCCGACATGACCGTGCCCAAGAAGAACGCGAGCAGCGTGAGTAGCCCCTGCCAGATGCCGACGGGAATCGCCGAGAAGGCAACGCCCCAGCCGAGTGAGGCGGCGAAGGCGATCGACGCGAAGCCGTCGAGCGTTGACTTGAGGGCCAGCTGGTCGATGCCTTGACCCGTGCCGTCTTGGAACGCTCCGAGTATGGCGAGTGGCCCGATCGCGAACACGAGCGACGCGTCGACGAAGCCGTTGATGAACTTGTCGCGGGCGGTGAGGGCGAGCGGAGCATCCAGCAGGCCGTCGGCTGTTTCATGCAGCGGGGTGACGGATGCTGCGCTGCGGCCGCGCCCCGCCAACCGGTCTTGCAGCCAGCCCCCGAAGTTCTCGAGCCGGCGCTCGATGCCCGCCAGTGAGCCCATGATGCTGCCGATGAGCAGCGCGCCGATGACGACCAGAAAGGTGCCGCCGGCTCCGACCGCGCCGACGAAGTCGCTGTCGGTGAGCGAGACCAGGTTGAGCCCGCCGAGCACGATGGTGATCAGGCCGAGGGCGTCGGTGACGACGCGGTTGGTGCGCTCGGGCAGGCGGTTGCCGATGAGCACGCCGATGGCGGCTCCGACGACGATCGTCGTGACATTGAGCAGGGTGCCGAGGCCGACGATCACCGGTCAAGGCTAATCGGCCGCGCGACCTGTTGCGCACGCTCGTCGGCGCTCAGGTGAGCGCCGCAGTTGGGTCAGCGGGCGATGCCGAGAAAGACGAGAAGCCGCCGCTCGAGTTCGATCAGCTGCTGGCTGGTGAGCTCGCCGACCCGGTTGCCCATGCTCGATCGCTTCACCGTGGTCACTTTGTCGACCATCACGTAGCTGTCAGAGTCGAGACCGGAGGCTTCCGTTGCGATGATCGGAACCCGCATGAGCGGGGCGTCGACGACAGTGGTCGTCAGTGGGCAGACGGTCACCGAGTCGAGTGCCGCGAAGAGGTCGTCTTGCACGACGACAGCGGGGCGAGGCTTGCTCGCGTAGACCCCTCCGGCCACGAGCCGAATCTCGCCGCGCCTCACTCGTCCCAGGCAGAACTGATGGCCTCAACGAATTGCATGTCGTCGTTCAGCGGCGATGCGGCCGCGACGAGTGCCGCCTGCCGCTGCGCCTCTGCCACGAACGTCGATGAGCGCACGTCGGGCACCCACACCTGCAGGGGTCGCAAGCCTTCGGCGCGCAAGCGGTCGCGGTAGGCAGAGACACGAGCGC
>JBBQKE010000092.1:0-6339 GCA_038326585.1 Actinomycetales bacterium
GTGATGTCGATCGCGGCAGCGAAGTCGCCGACCGACATCTTCTTCTGCGCAAGTTGCACGTCGATGTTGATGATGATGGGCATCAGACCACCTCGGCGAGATCGCTCTCGAGCTGCGAGGCCTGCCTCAGCAGCCCGCGCAGCACGACCACGAGCAGCGCAAGCACCGCACCGATGACGATGCCGAGCGCCGCGAGGAGCGTGATCGAGGGCGAAGCGGCGCCGACGGCGCTGAGCAGGATAATCGAGCCGAGCACGATGACCGTGGCGACGATGATCGCCGCGAGAATCACGTCGACGTAGGCGAAGGCCTTCGCGTTGAAGATGATGCCTTCGCGCGCGAGCGTCAAGAGTCGCCACACGCACGCGAGCGCGACCTGCAGGCAGAGCACGAAGATCGCGGCGGCGATAACGCCGGGCCATTGCAAGAACGCGAGGGGCGGCAGCGCCTCGGCCATCTGTGCAGCGACGATCGGCACGACGACCGTCTGGCAGATCAGCAGCAATGCAAACAGCACCGCGATGAGCGACTTGAGCGAGACGATGGTGAGCCTGTGCATCGCGTTCCTATCGATTGTCGAGTGGTATCTATCGACAAACGATACATGACTGCGAGCGAAACTCGACCACGCCGATGACTACGCGCGCGGGTGCCGAAGGTGGCAGAGCAAGAAACTGGCGGAGGATAGGGGATTCGAACCCCTGAGAGCTTGCACTCAACACGCTTTCCAAGCGTGCGCCATAGGCCACTAGGCGAATCCTCCTGGCGGTCGCTCCGCTACACGGTTCGACTCGGGCAATCGTAGCCGTAAACTGGGGGCGGCTCCTCGCGTGGCGCCATCCAGGCCAACTCCCCCAGGGCAGAAATGCAGCAAGGGTAACCGGGCTCTGGCGGGTGCGCGAGGGGCCCTTTTCGTTGCGGGGAGTTCTGTTGCGGGATGCTCGCTCAGCGCCGCGGGACCATCGACCCTGGGCCCTCCAGGCCCGCCGCCCTAGGCTGGGCGCAATGTCGCGAAGCATCTACATCACCTCCGCCGAAGGCAACTCGGGCAAGTCGACCGTGGCGCTCGGCGTGATCGACGCGCTCTCGCGTCGCGGCCAGCGGGTCGGTGTGTTTCGGCCGATCGCCCGCTCGCGCGATGAGCGCGACTATGTCTTAGAGGTGCTGCTCGAGCACGACGGTGTGGCGGTCGGGTACGACGACAGCATCGGCGTGAGCTACGACGCCGTGCATGCTGACCCCGAAGCGGCGCTCGCGAGCATCGTCGACCGTTTTCACCTTGTCGAGCAGCAGTGCGACGCGGTGGTCATCGTCGGCAGCGACTACACCGACGTCTCGAGCCCGACCGAGCTGAGCGTCAACGCCCGGGCGGCAGCCAATCTCGGTGCGCCCGTATTGCTCGTGCTCGGCGGTCGCGACTCTTCTGAGACCAGCGGTCGGGGTCTTGCTGACCCGGGGGCGCGCACGCCCGACGACCTGCGCCGGGCAGCCGAAGTGGCGCTCGCCGAACTGCAGCACGAGCACGCTCAACTGCTCGGCATCATCGCCAACCGTGCCGACCCTGAGCGACTCGACGAGATCGTGCGCGAGCTCACCGGGCTCGCCCCCGACGCCATCGTCGGCGCGATTCCCGAAGATCGCTTTCTCATCGCGCCGACCGTCAAGGCGGTCATGGAAGCGTGCGGCGGCACTCTGGTGCGCGGCGATTCCGAGCTCATGCAGCGGGAGGTGCTCGGCGCCGTCGTAGCAGCGATGAGCATGGAGAACGTTCTGCCGCGGCTCATCGAAGGCGCCATCGTTCTCATACCTGCCGACCGCTCTGACGTGCTGCTCGCGGTGATCATGGCGCACACGAGCGAGACGTTTCCGAGCATCGCTGCGATCGTGCTCTATGGGGGATTCGAGACGCCGTCATCGGTGCAGAGCCTCATCGACGGTCTCGACGGCCGTCTGCCGATCATCACGGTCGACACCGGAACCTACGACACGGTGCTCGCGATCATGGGCGCACGCGGTCGGTTGGCCGCCGACAGCCAGCGCAAGTACGACACGGCTCTGAGCCTGTGGGAGAAACACATCGACGCGGGCGCTCTGCTCGACCGACTCGAGGTCACGCGGCCCGATGTCGTGACGCCCCTCATGTTCGAGCACGACCTGCTCGAGCGCGCGCGCAGCGATCGCAAGCACATTGTTCTGCCCGAGGGCAACGACGACCGCGTGCTGCGCGCGGCCAGCACCCTGCTGCAGCGCGGGGTCTGCGACCTGACGATTCTCGGAGACGAGCAGGCCGTGCGCGCACGGGCCGCCGAGCTCGGGCTCGAGCTGGGTGGAGCGAGCATCCTCAGCCCGTTCGATGAGACGCTGCGCGAGCGGTTCGCGACGGAGTACGCGATGCTGCGCGCCCACAAGGGCGTCACGCACGAGACCGCGCGCGATGTCGTGACCGATGTGAGCTACTTCGGCACGATGATGGTGCACCTCGGGCTCGCCGACGGCATGGTGTCGGGGGCCGCGCACACGACGGCGCACACGATTCGCCCGAGCTTCGAGATCATCAAGACCGACCCGGGCGTGAGCATCGTCTCGAGTGTCTTTCTCATGGCGCTCGCCGACCGGGTGCTCGTCTACGGCGACTGCGCGGTCGTGCCCGACCCGACGGCCCCGCAGCTCGCCGACATTGCCATCAGCTCGGCGGCGACGGCTGCGCAATTCGCTATCGAGCCGCGGGTCGCGATGCTCTCGTACTCGACCGGAGACTCGGGTGCGGGCGACGACGTCGAGAAGGTGCGCGAGGCCACGCGTCTCGTGCGCGAGCGGGCGCCCGACCTGCTCGTCGACGGACCGATGCAGTACGACGCGGCGGCAGAGCCGAGCGTTGCGGCCTCGAAGATGCCCGACTCGCCGGTGGCGGGTCACGCGACCGTGTTCATTTTTCCTGACCTCAACACGGGCAACAACACCTACAAAGCAGTGCAGCGCTCTGCCGGCGCGGTCGCGATCGGGCCGGTGCTGCAGGGGCTTCGCAAGCCCGTGAACGACCTCAGCCGCGGAGCCCTGGTCGGCGACATCGTCAACACCGTGGCCATCACGGCCATTCAGGCGCAGCGCTCGGCGCCCCCGCCGACCACGCCGATATCGACCATCGGCGGAACCGCGTTCGCCGAGGCAGGCCTCTAGTGCGCGTCTTCGTCGTCAACTCGGGTTCGAGCTCGATCAAGTACCAGCTCGTCGATGCGGCCGATGAGTACCTCGTGCTGTCAGGCCTGCTCGAGCGCATAGGCCAACCGGGCGGCGATGCTGCCGATCATGCAGCTGGGATGCGCGTCGTGCTCGATCGACTCGGCGACGAAGCGGCGTCGATTGTCGCCGTCGGCCACCGGGTCGTGCACGGCGGCAGCGCGTTCACGGCGCCGACCGTCATCACCGATGAGGTCGAAGACGCGATTGAAGCGATCAGCACTCTCGCGCCGTTGCACAATCCGGCGAACCTCTCAGGTATCCGGGCCGCTCGCCTCGCGATGCCCGATGTGCCGCACGTCGCCGTCTTCGACACCGCCTTCCACCAGTCGATGCCCGCCGCGGCCTCGACCTACGCGATCGATCGCGCGATCGCCGCCGAACACGGTATTCGCCGCTATGGCTTTCACGGCACGAGCCACGAGTTCGTCGCACGACGCGCGGCCCGGTTGCTCGATCGGCCGCTCGAGTCGCTCAAGCTCATCGTGCTGCACCTCGGCAACGGATCGTCGGCCGCCGCAATCGACGGCGGTCGTTCGATCGACACCTCCATGGGCCTCACCCCGTTGCAGGGACTCGTCATGGGCACGCGCTCGGGCGACATCGACCCAGGGGCCCTGCTGCACCTGCTGCGCACCGGAATGTCGGTGGCCGAGGTCGACGCACTGCTCAACAGTCGCAGCGGCCTGCTCGGGCTCACCGGAACCGGCGATATGCGCGATGTCGAGGCGGCCGTCGACGCGGGCGACGCGGATGCTGCACTCGCCCTCGAGGTCTGGGCCCACCGCATCCGGCACTATGTCGGTGCGTACCTCGCTCAGCTCGGCGGACTCGACGCGCTCGTCTTCACGGCCGGCATCGGCGAGAACAGCCCCGAGCTGCGCGCACTCGCTCTTGACGGGCTCGGCCATCTGGGCCTCGGCGTCGATGCCGATCGCAACGCCCCGCGCTCGCGCGAGGCTCGCGTCATCTCGAGCGACGGAGCACCGGTCTCGGTGCTCGTCGTGCCGACGAACGAAGAGCTTGCGATCGCGCAGGCCGCCGCGGCGCTCGTCGGCTGAGCCGCCTAGAGCGGCAGTTCGGCGACGGGAGTTGCTCCCGCCACAACCTCGAACTGCTGATGCACGCCTCGGCCGCTCGTCGCGAGTTCGGCCACGAGGTGGGCCACATCTGAGCGCGGGATGCTGCCCTCGACGTTGTCACCCATCTCGAGCATCCCGGTGCCCGGCTCGTCGGTGAGGCCGCCGGGGCGAACAATCGTCCAGTCGAGATCGTCGTGCGCGCGCACGGCGGCATCGGCCTCAGACTTGGCCCGCAGGTAGATCTGGAACCCGTCGTCAGAGTCGGGGTCGAACGTGTCGGCCCGCCGCGACGAGATCACGACGAGGCGCTTCACACCCGCCTGCACGCTCGCGTCGGCGAGCAGAATGGCGCCGTCGCGGTCGAGGGAGAGCTTGCGCTCGGGACCGCTGTCGGGTCCGGCGCCCGCAGCGAAGACGGCGGCGTCGCATCCGGTGAGCGCTTCGGCGAGCTGCGCGTCGTCAGTGTGTTCGAGGTCGATGACGATCGCGGTCGCGCCGTCTGACTCGATGTCGGCAATCTGCTCGGCCTTTCGGATGAGCGCGATGGGTTCGTGCCCCGCCTCGACGAGTCGTCGTGCAAGCAGTCGGGCGATCTGGCCGTGTCCTCCGGCAATAGCAATACGCATAAGCCCACCCGATCAGGTGCGCCTCCGTGCCGCCTGTGCGCGCGACCTGAGAGCGTCGGGTGCCCGCGTCTCCGGGCGACCGCGCGCGGGCATCCACGGGCGAATGATCGCGGGCATTCGCGACGGAGGTCGCGACTACGCTGGGGGCGTGGTCACCGCCCTCTACCGTCGCTATCGCCCCGAGACCTTCGCCGAGCTCATCGGGCAGAGTCACGTGACCGACCCGCTGCGCGCGGCCTTGCGGGGCGACCGGGTCAATCACGCCTATCTCTTCAGCGGCCCGCGCGGCTGCGGCAAGACGACGTCGGCCCGCATCCTCGCGCGCTGCCTCAATTGTGCAGAAGGCCCGACCGACACCCCGTGCGGCGTGTGCCCGAGCTGCGTCGAGCTCGGTCGTGACGGCGGCGGGTCGCTCGATGTCGTCGAGATCGACGCCGCGAGTCACAACGGCGTCGACGATGCTCGTGACCTGCGCGAACGTGCGGTCTTCGCTCCCGCCCGCGACCGCTACAAGATCTTCATCCTTGACGAGGCGCACATGGTCACGCCGCAGGGCTTCAACGCTCTGTTGAAGATCGTCGAAGAGCCGCCCGAGCACATCAAATTCATCTTCGCGACGACCGAGCCCGAGAAGGTCATCGGCACGATCCGCTCGCGCACGCACCACTATCCGTTCCGGCTCGTGCCACCCGCGCAACTGCTCGAGTATGTGCAGCAGCTCAGCGACAGCGAGAAGGTCACGATCGAACCCGGCGTGCTGCCGCTCGTCGTGCGGGCCGGCGGCGGCTCGGTGCGCGACACGCTCTCGCTGCTCGACCAGCTGATCGCGGGCAGCGACGATTCGACCGTCACCTATGAGCGGGCCGTCGCCCTGCTCGGCTACACGCACGGCTCTCTGCTCGACGAGGTCGTCGCGGCGATCGGCGCCCACGACGCGGGTGCGGCATTCGCGGCCGTCGATCGCGTCATCCAGACCGGTCAAGATCCGCGTCGTTTCGTGGATGATCTGCTCGAGCGCTTGCGCGACCTCATCGTCGTGCAGGCCACGGCCGACGACGCGGCCTCGGTGCTGCACGGAATACCTGATGCCGACCTGCAGAGCATGCGCGAGCAGGCGACAGGCTTCACCCCGGCCGAGCTCTCACGGGCAGCGGATGTCGTCAACCGCGCGCTGACCGAGATGACCGGGGCAACCTCACCTCGGCTGCACCTTGAACTCATGACCGCGCGCGTGCTCGTCGCGCTGGGCGGCGAGCCCGCGGTGAGCATCCGCTCTGCGCCGGCCGCGCCCGCTCCGGCCACGCCCAATCCGGCCGCTACCGCAACCGCCCCGGCCGCTCCTGCGTCCACCGCTCCTGCCGCCGCGCCAGCTCCCGCCGCTCCTGCTGCCGCTC
>JBBQKE010000093.1:0-6330 GCA_038326585.1 Actinomycetales bacterium
CTGACTGGCGGCCGCATTCCGAAGTTCGTCAAGCAGTACGCCAACCTGCGCCAAGTGCTGACGGATGCTGCGCTCGCCTACAAGGCCGACGTCGAGTCAGGCGCCTACCCCGACGAAGACCACAGCTACAGCGATGCGACCGCCGAGCAGGCGCTGCAGGAGCGCGCGAACTAGCCGGCTACTCTTCTTCGTCGGCGGCCCACTCGCGGGCGCGCTCCTGAGCTATCTCGGGTGCTCTACGCGCTTCGGCCTCGGTGGCGTAGGGGCCGTCGCGGTCGGAGCCGAGCGACTGCGGCCCGTGCTCGACCTCGCTGGTCTTGTGGTTGTACCACCAGTGCGCGGCATCACCGTCGTGGTGCGTGTGATCGTGCGTGTGGTCGTCGTGCTCGGCCATGAGCCGCTCCCCTCGCTCGGTAGACTCGACTCTATGCCCCGCGACGCTTCAGGACACCTCGTCGCCGGGCGACTCTCAGGGCAGCGAAAGGTTCCGGCGCGCATCCCGAAGCCACCCTATGTCGGCAAGCCGGCCCCGCCCGCGCACATCGGCGGCGACGTCTACGACGCCGAGACGATCGAGCTCATCCGCGAGTCAGGGCGCATCGCCGCGCAGGCCGTCGAGGCCGTTGGCGCCGCGATCGCGCCGGGCGTCACGACCGACGAACTGGATCGCATCGCCCACGAGTACCTGCTCGACCACGACGCCTACCCGTCGACGCTCGGTTACCGCGGATTCCCAAAATCGTGCTGCACGAGCCTCAATGAGGTCATCTGCCACGGGATTCCCGACGACACCGTCATCGCCGAAGGCGACATCGTCAACATCGATATCACGGCCTACAAGAACGGCGTGCACGGCGACCTCAACAAGACCTTCATCGCAGGTCAGGCGAGTGACGACGCCCAGCAGCTCGTCGAGCGCACGCGCGAGGCCCTGAACAGGGGCATCAAAGCCGTGGCGCCGGGTCGAGAGATCAACGTCATCGGCCGGGCAATCGAGGCCTACGCGAAGCGCTTCGGCTATGGAGTCGTGCGCGACTTCACGGGGCACGGAGTCGGCACCTCGTTTCACTCGGGGCTCATCGTGCCGCACTACGACGCCGCCCCCGACTATTCGACCGTCATGGAGGTCGGCATGGTCTTCACGATCGAGCCGATGCTCACGCTCGGCACGATCGACTGGGACCTCTGGGCTGACGACTGGACCGTGACGACGAAAGACAAGCAGCTCAGCGCGCAGTTCGAGCACACGCTTGTCGTGACCGAGCGCGGGCCTGACATTCTCACGCTTCCGTGACCGCTCCCCGAGCGAGCATCGCCCTCGACGACAGGAGACTCGCATGACTCGAGCAATCGGCATCGACATCGGTGGCACCGGCATCAAGGGTGCCGTCGTCGACCTGGCCGTCGGCGAACTCGTGAGCGAGCGCGTCAAGCACGCTACCCCCGAGGGCGGCGGGCCCGACGACATCGTGAGCACCGTGCAGCTCATCGT
Organism: Actinomycetales bacterium; assembly: GCA_038326585.1. Classification (GTDB taxonomy): domain Bacteria; phylum Actinomycetota; class Actinomycetes; order Actinomycetales; family Microbacteriaceae; genus Microcella. Next base: position 1,493 of record JBBQKE010000093.1, read on the forward strand.
CGACGACCTCGTCGAGAACCACGGGGGCGACGACGTCACGCACATCGGCGTCTGCTTTCCGGCGATCGTGCGCAACGGTCGCACCATGTCGGCGGCGAACGTCAGCGACGAATGGATCGGGCTGGATGCCGATGCCCGGTTCAGCAAAGCGCTCGGGCGGGGCATCCACTTCGTCAACGACGCTGACGCCGCAGGGTACGCCGAGGTCGTCTACGGCGCCGCGCGCGACCATCGCGGCCTCGTCATCATGACGACCCTGGGCACCGGCATCGGCAGCGCGCTCATCTACGACGGCGTGCTGATTCCGAACTCTGAGCTCGGGCACCTCGAACTCGGCGGCGACGATGCCGAGCACTGGGCCGCGAACTCAGCGCGCGAGCGTGAAGAGCTGTCGTTCGAGCAGTGGGCGGAACGGCTGACCCGCTATTACCGGCACGTCGAGTTTCTGTTCTCGCCCGACCTGCTGGTCGTCGGCGGCGGGGTCTCGAAGCAGCACGACGAGTTTCTGCACCTCATCGACGTCTCGACGCCCATCGTGCCCGCCGAGCTGCGCAACAACGCCGGCATCATGGGCGCAGCGGTTCTCGCAGCGCGCTGGAGCTGAAAGCGACGGTCATTTCTGACCGTCGCCGCGACGCCAGCGCCGACGGCCGTCCCGGCCGTCGGTCGACCTAGCTGCGACGAAACCGGTTCACGAGCGGGCAGTCGAACGGGTCGCGAGCCGAGAGGCCGACGCGGTTCAAGTAGTCGATGACGATGCCGTAGGACTGCATGACGCCCGTCTCGGTGTACGCGATTCCCGAGTTGTTCGAGTACTCGCGAACGATCTCGCGGGCACGGCTCAGAGCGGGGCGCGGCATGTTCGGAAAGAGGTGGTGCTCAACCTGGTGGTTGAGCCCACCGAACATGACCGTCGCCCACCAGCCGCCCTTGAGGTTGCGCGAGGTGAGAATCTGGCGGTGCAAGTAGTCGAGCTTGGTGTCGTTCTCGAGAATCGGCATGCCCTTGTGGTTGGGGGCGAAGGATGCTCCCATGTAGACACCGAAGACCGCGAGCTGCACGCCGAGGAAGGCGAAGGCCATGCCGACGGGCAGGAACAGGAAGATCGCCGTCACGTAGAGCGACAGACGCAGGGCGATGAGCGACAGCTCAAGGTAGCGGTGCTCGACGCGGCCCTTGTCGAAGAGCGACAGGATCGACCGGTAGTGCAGGTTGATGCCCTCGAGGGTCAACAGCGGGAAGAACAGGTAGCCCTGGCGGCGCGTGATGAGGGCGAGGAATCCGGTCGACTTCTCGGCGTCGGCCTCGGTGAAGACGATCGTGTCGGCCTCGATGTCGGGGTCGGCCCCGAGCTGGTTGGGCTTTGAGTGGTGGCGCGAGTGCTTGTGCATCCACCAGTGGTAACTGATTCCGACGACCGCGGTGGCGAGAGTGCGACCTACCCAGTCGTTAACCTTGCCCGAGGCAAATATCTGACGGTGCGAGGCTTCGTGCGTGACGAAGGCGATCTGCGTCAACACGATGCCGAGCAGGCCGGCCATGAGCAGCTGCCACCAGCTGTCGCCGATCAGCGCCATGCCCGTGATGATGCCGCCGAGTGCGAGGGCGAGCCCGGCGAATACGGCGTAGTAGAAGCCTTCGCGGCGGCGCAAGAGGCCGGCGTCGCGCACCGCGCGCATGAGCTCGGAGTACGAGGCCGTGAGTGGAACGGCGTCAGCATCGCGAGGCACTGTTGAACGAACTGAACCGAGGGTTCCAGCGGAGGCGAGAGAAGTCATGAGGCCTTCGGGGTCGGTCTGCGCTGCGGCAGTCGGCGTGACGTGCGAGCGGTTGCTGACCCGTCTCTTTCGACAGTAGGGGTCCCTTTATTCCCCCGCGGGAATGAATCACACGAAATGCTCCCCAAACAGCATGAAAGCGCTCTCTCGCCTCCCTTTGCAGGGCAAGTACTCAGGAAATAGACACCTTGACGACTTTTCACTCGGTGAGGCAAGCCTCCCCTGCGTTGTTGTGGATGGTCCCGACTGCTTGACTTCACGTATGGATGACCAGCCCCAGACGAGCGCGACACCTCCCGCGCGAGCGAGTGCGCAGCACGCAGGCGAGCCGCATGATCGTGGAACGTTCAACGATGGGCTGAACAAGCTGCGCGCCGGGGTGCTCGGCGCGAACGACGGCATCGTGTCGGTCGCCGCCGTCGTGGTCGGCGTGGCCGGTGCCACCACTGAGCTGGCACCGATCATCACCGCCGGGGTCGCGGCCGTTGTCGGCGGTGCAATCTCGATGGCACTCGGCGAGTACGTCTCCGTCGCCAGCGCGCGAGACAGCCAAACGGCGCTGATCGCGAAAGAGAAGCGTGAACTGGCCGAAATGCCCGAGCAAGAGCTCGCCGAACTCGCGGGCATCTATGAAGCCAAGGGCCTCACCGCCGAGACTGCTCAGAAGGTCGCCGAAGAGCTCACGGCGCACGATGCCCTGGGCGCACACCTCGAAGCCGAACTGCACATCGACGAATTCGAAGTGCTCAAGCCCTGGCAAGCGGCGTGGGCGTCGTTGATAGCGTTTCTGCTCGGCGCTGTGCTTCCGATGCTCGCGATCACCCTTCCTCCGACAGAGTTGCGCATTCCTTTCGCGTTCGTCGCGACGCTGCTCGCACTGGGCATCACGGGCGCCCTCGGGGCTCGGCTCGGCAAGAGCCCGTGGCTCAAGCCGACCGTGCGCGTCGTGCTCGGCGGTGCTCTCGCCCTGGCCGTGACCTTCGCAATCGGGTCACTGCTCGGCACTGCGATCGGCTAGTCCGAGAGACGCATCGCCCGACCGGTACTCTTGCGTGTGCCCACGGATCAGTCGCCCGACAGCGAGAACCACGGTGCCGGCATCGACGGCACTGGCATCGAGCCCGGTGACCTCGAGACCACGCTGCGCGTGCTGAGCACGCTGCACGAGCTCGACCACGAGCATCCTGACTTCATCGCGGTGCGCCACGCGACGGCGCACATGTTCCGCGCCGTCAAGGTGCATCGGCGCCTCTCGAAGCGCGCCGCGGTGCTCGCGGCCGACAAAGCGGTCATCGAGGCGACGGCGACGGGCTCGCCCGACCGGATCGACGACGAGACGCGCGGTGTCGACATCAGCACCGCGACCACGACGCCGTTTGCCGGCGAGCTCACGCGGTCGCAGGCCTGCTACATCTGCAAGCAGCAGTACACACTCGTCGACGCCTTCTACCACCAGCTCTGCCCCGACTGCGCGCGCCTCAATCACGCGAAGCGGGATGCCCGCGCCGACCTCAGCGGTCGCCGCGCGCTGCTCACCGGCGGTCGCGCCAAGATCGGCATGTACATCGCCCTGCGCCTGCTGCGAGACGGGGCGCACACGACGATCACGACGCGGTTTCCGCGCGACGCCGTGCGGCGGTTCACCGCGCTGCCCGACTCCCGCGACTGGATCGACCGCTTGCGCATCGTCGGCATCGACCTGCGCGACCCGGCGCAGGTCATCGGGCTCGCTGAATCGGTCGCCGAGGCTGGGCCGCTCGACATCATCATCAACAATGCGGCCCAGACCGTGCGACGCTCCCCCGGGGCCTACCAGCCCCTCATCGAGGCCGAGCTAGCACCCCTGCCCGACAGGCCTCTACCCGAGCTCGTGACGTTCGGCCACACGATGGATCCGCACCCCTTGGCCTTGGCCGAGTCGGTCGCCGCCCACCCCATACTCTCGGCCGCCGCGGCGAAGGCCGAGCAACTCACGCAGGCGGCCATGACGGCCGGGAGTGCATCCATTGAGCGCCACCGCGATGGCACCGCGATCGATGCCGGCGGCCTCGTACCTGACCTGCATGACGTGAATAGCTGGACTCAGGCTGTCGGCGCTGTCGAACCGCTCGAGATGCTCGAGGTGCAACTCGCGAACTCGGTGGCGCCCTACATTCTCGTCGACCGCCTGCGTCCGTCGCTGGCGGCCTCGCCCTTCGCGCGCACGTACGTCGTCAACGTGAGCGCGATGGAGGGCGTGTTCGGGCGCGGCTACAAGGGCCCCGGGCACCCGCACACGAACATGGCAAAGGCCGCGATGAACATGCTGACCCGCACGAGCGCGCGCGAAATGTTCGAGACCGACGGCATTCTCATGACGAGCGTCGACACCGGGTGGATCACCGACGAGCGGCCGCATCCGACGAAACTGCGCCTGGCTGACGAGGGCTTTCACGCCCCGCTCGACCTCGTCGACGGCGCGGCGCGGGTCTACGACCCCATCGTGCGCGGCGAGGCCGGCGACGAGCTGTTCGGCGTCTTTCTGAAGGATTACCGGCCGTCGCAGTGGTGACGCGGCCTCAGCCGAGGCAAGTGGGTCGGCCGATACGCCGGGTTCTGTTCCAGGAATCGCTTCCCTTCGACGGCCATCTCTCTCGGGACTACGTTGCCGCAGCCCTCTAGCGGTCTACCCGACACCTCGGCGAGCCGCGTCAACGGTGTCTGTCTGACCTTGCTCCGGGCGAGGTTTACCTAGCGAGCCCGATCACCCGGGCCCCTGGTGGTCTCTTACACCACCGTTTCACCCTTACCGCCGGTCGAAACCGGAGGCGGTCTGCTCTCTGTTGCACTGTTCTCGCGGATTTCTCCGGGTGGGTGTTACCCACCGCCCTGCTCTGCGGAGCCCGGACGTTCCTCGGCGGAGTCGTTCCCCTTGCGGGGCGTGCCTCCGACGCGACCGTCTGGCCGGCCCACTTGCACCCCCAGGATACGCGCAGGATGCGCGACCGATGCCCGATTGCGCGCGCAGCATCCCTGCCGCACTCGATCAGGGTGTCGATTGACCCTGGTCGTCGGCGGGGT
>JBBQKE010000094.1:0-6317 GCA_038326585.1 Actinomycetales bacterium
CATCAACTGGGAGAAGTGGGGCTGGATCTATATGCGGGTCTCGGGTGTCGCCCTCGTGGCGCTCATCTTCGGCCACCTGTTCGTGAACCTCTTCTTGGGCGACGGCATCAGCCAGATCGACTTCGCGTTCGTCGCGGGCAAGCTCGCTGACCCGTTCTGGCAGTGGTACGACTTCTTCTTGCTCACGCTGTCGCTGATTCACGGCTCGAACGGCATGCGCACGATCATCAACGATTACGTCTCGACGGCGAGCGTTCGACGCATCCTGCAGCTCTCTCTCGTGTCGTCGACCGCTGTGCTCATCGTTCTCGGCACCCTCGTCATCTTCACCTTCGACCCGTGCCCCGCCGGGGCCGACCCCGAGCTCGTCGCGTCGTTCTGCGCCGACATCCTTTAGACGGAGCACTCTGTGACTACTGAGACCATGACCACTTCCGCGACCCCGGTCGTGCACGAGCACCAGTTCGACGTCGTCATCGTCGGCGCCGGCGGCGCCGGCATGCGCGCCGCGATCGAAGCCGGCCCCAACGCCAAGACGGCCGTCATCTCAAAGTTGTACCCCACCCGGTCGCACACCGGCGCTGCGCAGGGCGGCATGGCCGCTGCCCTCGCGAACGTCGAGGAAGACAGCTGGGAGTGGCACACCTTCGACACCGTGAAGGGCGGCGACTACCTCGTCGACCAAGACGCGGCCGAGATTCTCGCCAAAGAGGCGATCGACGCCATCATCGACCTCGAGAACATGGGCCTGCCGTTCAACCGCACGCCCGACGGCAAGATCGACCAGCGCCGCTACGGCGGCCACAGCCGTGACCACGGTAAGGCGCCCGTGCGTCGCGCCTGCTACGCCGCCGACCGCACGGGCCACATGATCCTGCAGACGCTGTTCCAGAACTGCGTCAAGCTCGGCATCGAGTTCTACAACGAGTTCTACGTGCTCGACCTCGTCATGAACGAGGGCAAGGCGGCCGGAGTGGTGGCCTACGAGCTCGCGACGGGCGACCTGCACGTGTTCCACGCCAAGAGCATCGTCTTCGCGACCGGCGGCTTCGGCAAGATCTACAAGACCACCTCGAACGCCCACACCCTCACGGGCGACGGCGTCGGCATCATCTGGCGCAAGGGCATCCCGCTCGAAGACATGGAGTTCTTCCAGTTCCACCCGACCGGGCTCGCCGGCCTGGGCATCCTGCTCACCGAGGGCGCCCGAGGCGAAGGCGCGATTCTGCGCAACGCCAGCGGCGAGCGCTTCATGGAGCGCTACGCGCCGACCATCAAAGACCTCGCACCGCGCGACATCATCTCGCGCTGCATGGTGCAAGAGGTGGCGGAAGGGCGCGGCGCCGGACCGAACAAGGACTACGTGCTGCTCGACTGCACCCACCTCGGGGCCGAGGTGCTCGAGACCAAGCTGCCCGACATCACCGAGTTCGCCCGCACCTACCTGGGCGTCGACCCCGTCGTCGAGCCGGTGCCCGTCATGCCGACCGCGCACTACGCGATGGGCGGAATCCCGACCAACATCAAGGCCGAAGTGCTCAGCGACAACGACACCGTGATCCCCGGCCTCTACGCCGCCGGCGAGTGCGCGTGCGTCTCGGTGCACGGCTCGAACCGTCTCGGCACCAACTCGCTGCTCGACATCAACGTGTTCGGCAAGCGCGCTGGCCGTTACTCGGTCGAGTACGCGAACAGCGCCGAGTTCGTTCCGATGCCGGCCGACCCGTCGAAAGAGGTGCGCGAGCTCGTGGAGCGTCTGCGCACGTCGAACGGCACCGAGCGCGTCGCCGTGTTGCGCCGCGAGCTGCAGGAGGAGATGGACAAGAACGCTCAGGTGTTCCGCACTGAAGAGAGCCTCGAGAGCGTGACCCGCACGATCCAGGGCCTGCGCGAGAGGTACCAGAACATCGGTATCCACGACCGTGGAAAGCGCTTCAACACCGACCTGCTCGAGGCGATCGAGCTCGGCTTCTTGCTCGACATCGCCGAGGTCGTCGTCTACTCGGCCCGCAACCGCAAGGAGAGCCGCGGTGGTCACATGCGCGACGACTACCCCGACCGCAACGACGCCGACTACATGCAGCACACGATGGCCTACCTCACGGGCGACGCGCACAGCGCCGACGCGAGCGACCACATCCGCATGGACTGGAAGCCCGTCGTGATCACGCACTACCAGCCGATGGAGAGGAAGTACTGATGGCGACCGCGACCGATCAGGCCGCCGAGGTCGGCGCCATTCAAGAGTTCACCGTCACGGTCATCATCCGTCGGTTCGATCCGGAGAAAGACGCCGAGCCCTACTGGCAAGACTTCGATGTGCAGATGTACTCGACCGACCGCGTGCTCGACGCGCTGCACAAGGTGAAGTGGGACCAAGACGGCACGCTCTCGTTCCGTCGCTCGTGCGCCCACGGCATCTGCGGCTCTGACGCCATGCGCATCAACGGCCGCAACCGGCTCGCCTGCAAGACCCTGATCAAAGACCTCGACATCACGAAGCCGATCTACATCGAGGCGATCAAGGGCTTGCCGCTCGAGAAAGACCTCATCGTCGACATGGAGCCGTTCTTCGCGTCGTATCGCCAGGTGCAGCCCTTCTTGCAGGCGAGCTCGAAGCCGGAGAAAGAACGCATTCAGTCGATCGAAGAGCGCGCGCGTTTCGACGACACGACCAAGTGCATCCTGTGCGCCGCGTGCACCTCATCGTGCCCGGTCTTCTGGACCGACGGCCAGTACTTCGGCCCCGCCGCGATCGTCAACGCGCACCGCTTCATCTTCGACAGCCGTGACGATCAGGCCCAGGTGCGCCTCGACATCCTCAACGACAAAGAGGGCGTGTGGCGCTGCCGCACGACCTTTAACTGCACCGAGGCCTGCCCGCGTGGCATCGAGGTCACGAAGGCGATCGCCGAGGTCAAGCAAGCTATTCTGCGCGGCAAGCCGTAGTTCTGTTCAGCATGGCGCGAAGGCCCCGGAACTCTCCGGGACCTTCGCTATGGTGGCGGGGTGAGTGAGCCAGACGACGCCGAGCAGCAGGGCGCCTGGGCCCGCCTGATGGCGTTGATCGGCCGGGTGATCGCGTGGGTCACGGCCCTCAAGCCCGTGCGCGTGTTCACGCACTTCGCCGAGTCACGCGGACCCATCCTGGCGTCAGGGCTCGCGTTCCAGGCGATCTTCGCCGTCTTCGGCGGTCTGTGGGTGGGCTTCTCGATCGCCGGCATCGTGATTCAGAACAACATCGGCCTGCGCACCTCGGTGATCGAAGTGCTCGCGCAGACCGTGCCCGGCCTCATCAAGACCGACACTGCCGACGGCATCATCGACCCCGAGATGCTGCTGGCAGCCGGTGACTTCGGCTGGCAGGGGGCCATCGCCCTCGTCGTACTGCTCTTCGCGGCGCTCAACTGGCTCGCCGCGGCTCGCGATGCCAGCCGCGTGATCTTCTCGTTGCCGCCCGACCGCACCAACTTCCTTCTGCTCAAGGCCAAAGACTTCGGCCTCGCTCTGGGGTTCGGCGCACTGCTGCTTCTCTCGGCCAGCCTGGCGGTCGTGGGAACCCTCGCGTTGGATGCCGTGCTGGCCTGGGCGGGCATCCGCGATTCGACGCTCAGCACCGTGCTCGGCCGCACCATCACGCTCAGCGTCATGTTCGTGCTCGATGCTTTTGTGCTCGGGATGCTCTACCGCGTGCTCGCGGGCGTGAAGATTCCGCTGCGGCACCTCTGGCAGGGTGCTCTCATCGGTGCGCTCACCCTCGGTGGGCTCAAGGTGCTCGGAAGCGCGCTGCTCGGCGGAGCCAGCAACAACCCGCTACTGGCGTCGTTCGCCGTGCTGCTGGGCCTGCTCATCTGGTTCAACTTCGCCTGTCAGGTGATTCTGCTCGGAGCCTCGTGGATCGCCGTCGGCGTCGACGACGACCAGGTGATCCTCGACGAGAAGGTGGCCGCCCAGCGGCTCGAGCGGGCGCGCGAGCTCGTCAAGGCGCACGAGCCAGAGCCGGAGCCGGATCAACGGTCGTGGCTCGCGCGATTGCTGCGGCGCGACTGAGCAGCGCCGAGCAGGCCGGCTGTTCGGCGCCGTCACACAGCGCGCCGACGTGTCAGGTGCGGCTTCTAGAATTGGCCCATGCCGACCCCTGTGCGCATCGCCTCTGTCAACGTCAACGGCATTCGAGCCTCGTTTCGCAAGGGCATGGGCGACTGGCTCGCCTCACGTGGTGTTGATGTGCTCGCCCTGCAAGAGGTGCGGGCATCGACCGATGACGTGACCGGGCTTCTCGGCCCCGACTGGCACGTCGTGCATGACGCCGCGACCGCCAAGGGCCGTGCGGGGGTCGCGATCGCGACCCGTCGCCCGCTGACCGCGCACCGGGTCGACCTCGGCACCGACGACTTCGACTCGGCGGGTCGCTGGATCGAGGCCGACCTCAACGTCGACGGCACGACGCTCACGGTGGTCAGCTGCTATGTGCACTCGGGCGAGGTCGATACCCCCAAGCAGGTCGAGAAGTACCGCTTTCTCGACGCGATGACCGAACGGCTGCCGCTGCTCGCCGCGCACTCTCCCTATGCCCTCGTGGTCGGCGACCTCAACGTCGGCCACCGCGAGCTCGACATCAAGAACTGGAAGGGCAACCGCAAGAACGCCGGCTTCCTGCTGGAGGAGCGCGCCTACTTCGACCGCTTCTTCGGCGAGTTGGATGCCCCCATCGAGTGCGTGGATGGCATTACTCGAAGCGGCCTCGGGTGGGTCGACGTGGGCCGCGTGCATGCCGGTGAGGTGCCCGGCCCCTACACCTGGTGGTCGCAACGTGGCCAGGCCTTCGACACCGACACCGGCTGGCGCATCGACTACCACGTGGCCACGCCCGCCCTCGCGGCGACAGTGCAGTCGTATGCGATCGACCGCGCGCCCTCGTGGGACACCCGGTGGAGCGACCACGCGCCCGTGGTCGTGGACTATCTGATGCCCTGAACTCTGCGCGAGCATCCACCTGGAAGAATCGACCTATGAGTCTTCCGCGCCTGTTCTCGGGCATGCAGCCCTCGGCCGCCAGCCTGCACCTCGGCAACTACGCCGGAGCCCTGCTGCAGTGGCGCGACATGCAGGCCACTCACGACGCCGTGTTCTGCGTCGTCGACCTGCACGCCATCACGGTGCCGCAAGACCCGGCGGTTCTGCGCGAGCAGACGCGTCGCACGGCCGCGCAGTACATCGCCGCGGGCATCGACCCCGAGAACTCGACGCTCTTCGTGCAGTCGCACGTGGGCGCGCACGCGCAACTCGCCTGGGTGCTCAACACCATCACGGGGTTCGGCGAGGCCTCACGTATGACGCAGTTCAAGGACAAGTCGGCGAAGGGCGGCCTCGATGTCGCATCGGTCGGGCTCTTCACCTACCCGATCCTGCAGGCCGCCGACATCCTTCTCTACGACGCCGTCGTCGTGCCTGTGGGCGAAGACCAGCGGCAGCACATCGAGCTCACGCGCGACCTCGCCGCCCGCTTCAACACGCGGTTCGGCGACACCCTCGTGGTGCCCGAAGTGCGCATCCTGAAAGAGACAGCCAAGGTGTATGACCTGCAGAACCCGGGGTCGAAGATGTCGAAGTCGGGTGAGAGCCCGGCGGGCATCCTGTGGCTCATGGATGACCCCGCCGTGCTGACCAAGAAGGTCAAGTCGGCGGTGACCGACTCGTCGGGCGTGGTCGCGTTCGACCCCGCCGAGAAGCCCGGGGTGTCGAACCTGCTGTCGATCCTTTCGCTGCTGACGGGCGAGACGACGGATGCTCTCGTCGCCTCGTTCGACGGCCTGCAGTACGGCGCGCTCAAGGGCGCGGTTGCCGAGGCCGTGGTCGAGGCGTTCGCGCCCATTCGGGAGCGCACGCTCGAGCTGCTCGACGACCCGGCCGAGCTCGACCGGTTGCTCGCGATCAACGCGGCTCGGGCCGAAGCGATCGCCGACGCGACGCTCGCGCGGGTCTACGACGCGCTCGGCTTCTTGCCGCGCGCGTGAGCGACTCTGATCGCGTCGAGGTCGCGCTGTTCGACCTCGACGACACGCTCATGGCGCACACGCGCGCCGTCGACGAGGCGATCGCGCTCGCGCAGACGACCGCCGGCGGAGCGTTCGCGGCCGACGAGGCCGTGGCGGTGCAGCGCCGATGGGCCGAGCTCGAAGAGCGGCACTACACCCGCTACCTCACGGGCGAGCTCACCTACCTTGGCCAGCGCGTCTGGCGCGCCCGCGACCTGCTGGCCCCCTACGGCATCGCGGTCGACGACGACGAGGCGCTCGCGTGGTTCGAGCGCTACC
>JBBQKE010000095.1:0-6307 GCA_038326585.1 Actinomycetales bacterium
TCAGTCACGGCAACGGCCGCGACCGAGCTCGGTGAACTCGAGCCAGGGCTTCAGTCGAGCACTGACTTCGTCGCCGTCAACACCGATGGTCCGCTCGCCTCAACGTCATCACTCTTGCCGGCTGCTGGAGTCTTCGAATCAGAGCGAGCAACGATCCTTCAGCAGACGAATGATCTTCGGGCCAGAAACGGGCTACCGCCGCTGCGCTTGAACTCTGCGCTCAACGACATCGCCCAAGACTGGTCGGTGCAGCAGGCGCGAACGTCGACCATGTCGCACCGACCGAACTTCCACCTCCTCTACCCGAGCGGCTGGTCGCGAGCGTCAGAGAACGTCGCCGCCGGTTACAGCCCTAGCGCGGTCGTGAACGCCTGGGCGGGTTCGACGGGCCACCGTGCGAACATGCTGTCGAACAGCACAGACATCGGTATCGGCATCGCGGTGAACTCCAACGGTCGTCTGTATTACACGCAAAACTTCGCGCGGTACACCTCGGCTCCGCCGACTCCGCCCGGCAACGTGAACCGCATCTCGGGGAGCGACCGATTCTCGACCTCGGCCCAGATCTCGTCGCGCACCTTTGCGGCCGGCGTTGACACTGTCTATGTCGCGAACGGACTCGACTATCCCGATGCTCTGAGCGCCGCCGCCTTGGCGGGTGCGGCCAACGGCCCGCTGCTTCTGGTGTCGCGGTCAGAGGTCCCCTCGGTGATCCGTACCGAACTGCGTCGTCTCAAGCCCGACCGCATCGTCGTCGTCGGCGGTACCGGGGTCATTTCGAGTTCGGTGATCACGACTCTGAAAGGGATCACACCGAACGTCGACCGCGTCTTCGGCGCCAATCGCTTCGAAACATCGCAGAATCTGGCGCGCGACGCCTACCGCTCGAGCGGCGCTCCCGTCGTCTTCCTCGCGACGGGCTCCGGTTACGCCGATGCTCTCGCCGCCGGCCCGGCGGCGGCGTCGCTCAGTGCGCCCGTCGTGCTCGTGCAGGGGTCAGCCTCACGCATCGACGCGGGCACTCGCGCGCTTCTCCGTGACCTCACGACAACGCGCGTCGTGATCGTCGGGGGCACGGGGGCGGTCTCCGCCGGAATCGCGCAGTCGCTCGCGAGTGACGGCATCACCGTCGTGCGCATCGCCGGAGCCGATCGATACTCGACCGCCGCCGCGATCGGTTCGCGCTACTTCCCCGACTCTGCTCGCAGCTATCTCGCGACAGGAACGGGTTTCGCCGACGCGCTCTCGGGCGGTGCGGCAGCCGGAGCCCTGGGTGCGCCGCTGTTCACCGTGCTTCCGAAGTGCGTGCCGTCGTCGGCCCGCAGCGCTCTGCGTACCCAGAACCCCGATGACCTCGTGCTGCTGGGCGGGTTCGGCGCCTTGACGCCCACCGTCGCTGGGTTCTACGGCTGCTGAGCCGAGGCGCTCGGGCTCGGTCGCGCTCACGGCGGGCATCCCGTCGGTGCTCGATCGCGAGCGCCTAGACTTCTACACCGTGACCAGCCCCGCTTTCTCGACCGCGACCGGCGCCGACGTGCGCGTACGGTTCTGCCCTTCGCCTACCGGAACCCCGCACGTCGGGCTCATTCGTACTGCTTTGTTCAACTGGGCTTATGCCCGGCACACGGGCGGCACGATGATCTTCCGCATCGAAGACACCGATCAGGCACGCGATAGTGAAGAGAGCTACCACCAGCTGCTCGACGGCCTGCGCTGGCTCGGCATCGACTGGGACGAGGGCGTCGAGACCGGCGGGCCGCACGAGCCATACCGCCAGTCGCAGCGCGGTGAGATCTACGCCCGAGTCATCGAGCAGCTGCGCGAGAGCGGTCACCTCTATGAGAGCTTTCTGACGGGCGACGAGATCGAAGCGAAGAACCTCGAGCTCGGACGCGACCCGAAGCAGGGCTACGACAACTGGGAGCGCTCGCTGTCAGATGAGCAGAAGGCCGCCTACCGCGCCGAGGGTCGCGAGCCCGCTTTGCGACTGCGGGTGCCCGACACCGACCTGAGCTTCACCGACCTCGTGCGCGGCGAGATCACCTTCCCGGCGGGCAGCTTCGTCGACTTCGTCGTCGTGCGCCCGAACGGGGCCCCGCTTTACACGTTCGTCAACCCCGTCGATGATGCCCTCATGGGCGTCACGCACGTGCTGCGCGGCGAAGACCTGCTGTCGTCGACGCCTCGCCAGATCGCGTTGTATCACGCGCTCATCGAGGTGGGCGTGGCCACGGCAATTCCGCAGTTCGGCCACTTGCCCTACGTCACGGGCGAGGGCAACAAGAAACTCAGCAAGCGCGACCCCGAGTCGAACCTGTTCCACCACCGCGACCGCGGTTTCATCCGTGAGGGGCTGCTCAACTACCTCTCGTTGCTCGGCTGGTCGCTCGCCGCCGACCGCGACGTCTTCAGCATGGAAGAGATGACGGCCGCGTTCGACGTGGCCGACGTCAACCCCAACCCGGCGCGGTTTGACGTGAAAAAGGCCGAGGCCATCAACGGCGACCACGTGCGGCGGCTTTCGGTCGACGAGTTCGTCGAGCGCAGCATCCCGTATTGCAGTGGTGCGGGGCTCTTCAACGACGTTCCTCGTCCCGCTGAGCGCGCCCTGCTGACGGCCGCCGCGCCGCTCGTGCAAGAGCGCGTCGCTCTGCTGGGCGAAGTGCCGGGAATGGTCGCCTTCTTGTTCACGACCGACGATGATCTGGTGGTGGAGGCGGATGCTCGCGCTTCGCTCGACTCCGATGCCGCCGCCGTGCTCGATGCCGGAGTCGCCGCGCTCGAGTCGCTCGACCCGTTCGAGCCCGAGCCCATCGAGGCAGCGCTGCGCGCCGCTCTCATCGATGGTCTCGGCCTCAAGCCGCGCACCGCCTTCGGGCCGCTCAGGGTGGCCATCTCGGGTCGGCGGGTCAGCCCGCCTCTGTTCGAGTCGATGCAGTTGCTCGGCCGCGACTCGACGCTCGCCCGGCTCAGGTCGCTGCGCGCCAGCCTCTAGGCGCGCGGCACGACGGGCATGCGCCGCACATCGGCGACGCGCTCGGCGATGGTCACCTGCGCGGGCGGGCGCAGCAGCACCCATGCCACGGCCATGACAACGACTGACGCGGCGAACATCAGCGCCCCGAGCCAGCTTTCACCGTCGTCGATGCCGAGATACATCGCGTTGAGGTTGCGGCGCGCTCCGGTCAGCAGCACGAGGCCCACGTGCACGACCGTGAATGCGAGGTAGAACCAGAGCACGAGCGAGTGCGTCTGCCGCGCCCAGGCGTCAGACAGCGGGCCTCGGTTGCGCATCCAGCGCTCGGGCCACACCGGTGACAGTCGCAGGCCGGTCGCGAGCGCGAGGGGTGCTGCGATGAAGACCGTCGCGCCGTAGAAGAGCACCTGCAGGCTGTTGTAATAGGCCCAGCTCGCGTGCGCCGGCCAGTCGAGCGAGAGATATTGCAGGCCCGCCGAGATCGCGTTCGGTACGACAGACCACTCGGTGGGCACCATGCGCGCCCAGTGCCCGGTGACGAAGAGCAGGGTCACATAGATGAGCCCGGTCGCGATCCAGAGCGTCACCACCACGAGGTGCCACCAGGTGTGCAGGCCGAGGCGCTTTGGCGGGTTCGCGGTGCGAGGCAACCTGTTGCGGCGAGTGACGAACGCGATCGGCCGAGCCTTCGAGCGCAGGTGCAACGCCGAGCTCACGATGAAGAGCAAGAAGAACCCGTTGAGAAAGTGAGTCCAGCTGAGCCAGGCCGGAAAACCTTCGGGGGTTCCGGGGGGCGGTGCGACTGAGCCGGGAAACGCGGCGATGAAGGCGGCGCCGGTCGGGTCATCCCGCCACCATCGGGCGATGAGGATGCTCGCCGCGAGCGCGAGCAGGGCGGCAACGGCTGCGACCGCGAGGGCGCTGCGGCGTCGGGGTCTGAGCTGCGGCACCCCTCTACGGTAGTCGGCGGCGGGTGGGGGAGCGGTGAGGGCGAGCGAGCATCCGGAAGGCCGTGTCGGGCAGTGCGACAATGGACCAATGACTCTGTTGAATCCGCACCGCCCGGAGTGGGTGCGCTGGATTCCCGCGGTCATCCTGTCGATCGTGATTCTCGGCGTCGTGCTGTTCGCGCTCATCGCCGGTCCGCGCATCGCCGCAGGCCCCGGGCCCGCGCAAGAGGGTCAGGTGACCGACCTCAACTGGTCGGTGTTCACCGACGACGGCCTGCAATTCATCGAGAGCGCCCGCACGCCTCGCATCGACCTGAGCTCGCCTCCCGTCGACGCGGTCGAACTCGGGCTGCCCGCCGACGGCTCGCTCACCGTGGGCCCGCACCAGACCGGGCTCGACTACCGGCTCGTGCTCATCGCGACCGACGGCGAGCCAAACGGGGCGCTCTTCACGACGCCGCAGTTCACGGTGAACACGCTCGGCGGGCGGCTGGAGTCGGTGCGCGTCGAGTCGCGGGGTGCCTTCACCTTTCGCGAGACCTTCCTCGCGGTGAGCGAGCGAGCCCCTGACTTCGGCTACACGCCACCCACCTCGCAGCGGCTCGCCCAGGCCGTGACCGACGCGCGTGAGAGCGGTCGACCGGCGGTGGTGCGAACCGATCGAGGGCTCGATGCGGGCATGGGAGTCGTCGCCGAGACCACGTGCTTCGGCGGCGGGTTCTGCCAACTGTCGTTCATCGTGACACCGGCCGTAGGGTAAACTCACAACTCGGCCCGCTCGCGGGTCGCCTCGGCACCGGCCCTCGGTCGTGCTGATGGGGTGTGGTGTAATTGGCAACACGGCTGATTCTGGTTCAGTTGTTCTTGGTTCGAGTCCAGGCACCCCAGCTGTGACTGTCGTCTTCACGCTTCTCGCCGCTCGAGTCTGGCGGGCCGTCGAGGCTTCGTCTCAGGCCGCGCGTACAGTCGAGGCATGCGCCTGGGAGTCATCGACGTCGGCTCGAACACTGTTCACCTGCTGATCGTCGAGGCGCACCCCGGCGCGAGCCCCGTGCCCTACCACTCACAGCGCTCCACGCTGAGGCTCATGAACTACGTCGACGACGAGGGCGCCATCGTCGAGGAGGGGCAGCGGCTGCTCATCGACGCTATTCAGCGAGCCGCAGACACTGTTGCCGAGCTGGGCGTCGATGATCTGATCAGCACCGCCACCTCGGCGATTCGTGAGGCCGCGAACGGCGAGCTCGTGCTGGCGCGCATCGCCACCGAGACGGGTATCGCCCTGCAGGTGCTCTCGGGCGACGGAGAAGCCCGCATCACGATGCTCGCGGTGCGCCGATGGCTCGGCTGGTCGGCCGGCGAGATTCTGCTGTTCGACATCGGTGGTGGGTCGTTCGAGATCGCCCAGGGCGCTGACGAGTATCCCGACGTTCAGGTGTCGCTGCCGCTCGGTGCGGCGCGCACGACGTTGAGGTTCTTCCGCGACGATCCGCCGTCGTCGCAGTCGGTGTCGGCACTGCGGGCTCACGCGCGCGAGGCCTTCACCGACGTTCGCGACCGCTTGTTCGGTGATCGCCCCCGACCGACACGCGTGGTCGGAACCTCGAAGACCATCCGGTCGTTGGCGCGGCTCGTCGGCGGGCCGGCTGATCCGACCACGGGCGAGCTCGCACCCATCCACTACACGGGTCTGCGCGAGTGGGAGCCGACCCTGCGGCAGATGCCCTCCGAGGTTCGCCAGTACCTGCCGGGCATCACGCCCGAGCGCGGGTATCAGATTCTCGCCGGAGCGATCGTGCTGCGCACGGCCATGAAGGTGTTCGATGTCTCGACGTTGACGGTGTCGCCCTGGGCCCTGCGCGAAGGGATCGTGCTGCGCTACATCGACGGTCTCGACGCGCCGCGCGCGCCCGAGCCTGCGGTCTTCAGGTCCGCACTTCTCGACATATAGACAGTTGCACTATCGATAGTGGTACTATCTGTGCATGAGGATGTCCGAGCTCAGCGCCACGACCGTCACCCCCGTGCCGACGCTCAAGTTCTACCTGCGCGAAGGCCTGCTGCCCGCGGGTGAGCGCACGAGCCCCAACCAGTCGCAGTACGACGACACGCATGTGGAGCGTGTGCGCCTCGTGCATGCCCTGCTCGAGGTCGGGGGGCTGAGCGTCGCACAAGCGGCGGCCGTCATCGGAGCGCTCGACGACGAGACGATGCCGCTCAGCTCGGTGTTCGGTATCGCCCAGCGAGCAGTCACCGTGCCCGCGCTTCTGGCGACCGGCGCTGCCGGCGGCGGTGCAGCGCGCATCGCTGAGCTGTGCGAACGCCGCGGCTGGCAGGTCTACCCGAACAATCCCGGTCTGGCCCTCGCCGCTCGAGTCAT
>JBBQKE010000096.1:0-6276 GCA_038326585.1 Actinomycetales bacterium
CTGATGGCTGAGAAGAAGAGCACACCCAAGACGACCACGCCGAAGAAGCCCGCGGTGAAGAAGACTGCCGAGCAGCCGGACGCAGGGCCGACGATTCCCGCGTTGCACCCCGACCACCGCCGCGCGATCGTCGAAGGCAGGCACCCGCATCCGCACGACTCCCTCGGGCAGCACGCTGTCGAGGGCGGATGGCTCGTGCGGGTCGTCCGGCCTCTTGCTGCGAGCGTGACGATTGTGCGCGCCGACGGCACCGAGCACGCGCTTGCCCACGATGCCGACGGTCTCTGGCACGGGCTGCTGCCCGGCGGCCCCGCCGACGGCCAGGCCTACACGGTGAGCACGACCTACGACGGCGGCCCCGACTGGCACGCCGATGACCCCTACCGTTTCGTCTCGAGCGTTGGCGAGATCGACCTCTACCTGTGGGCCGAAGGGCGGCACGAACAGCTCTGGCAGGTGCTCGGCGCCCACCATCGGCCGCACGAAGACATCGACGGCACGAGCTTCAGCGTCTGGGCGCCTCACGCGCAGGCCGCCCGAGTCGTCGGCGACTTCAACGGTTGGAGCGGCCTCGGCCACGCCATGCGTCGCCTCGACGACAACGGGGTGTGGGAGCTCTTCGTGCCCGGACTCGGCGCCGGCTCGACCTACAAGTTCGAGCTGCTCACGGCCGACGGCACCTGGGTGACCCGCGCCGACCCGATGGCGCGCTTCACCGAGACTCCCCCGGCCACCGCATCTGTCGTCGGCGACTCACGCCACGAATGGAACGACGGCGAGTGGATGGCGAGCCGGGCGGCTCGCAACCCGCACGACGGCGCTATGAGCATCTACGAGATGCACCTCGGCTCGTGGCGCCCCGGTCTGAGCTATCGCGAGGTCGCCGACCCGCTCATCGACTACGTGACCGAGCTCGGCTTCACCCACGTCGAGTTCATGCCCCTTGCCGAGCACCCCTACGGCCCCTCGTGGGGCTATCAGGTGACCGGATACTTCGCGGCGACCGCGCGCTTCGGGCATCCGGATGACCTCCGGTACCTCATCGACCGCCTGCACCAGGCCGGCATCGGCGTCATCATGGACTGGGTGCCGGCGCACTTTCCGAAAGACGAGTGGGCACTGGGCCGGTTCGACGGCGCGGCCCTCTACGAGCATCCCGACCCGCGACGCGGTGAGCACCCCGACTGGGGCACCTACATCTTCGACCTCGGCCGCAGCCAGGTGCGCAACTTTCTCGTCGCCAATGCCCTCTACTGGCTCGAAGAGTTTCACATCGACGGACTGCGCGTCGATGCCGTCGCCAGCATGCTCTATCTCGACTACTCGCGCTCAGAGGGTCAGTGGCTGCCGAATTTGCAGGGTGGGCGAGAGAACCTCGAAGCGATCAGCTTCTTGCAAGAGGTGACGGCGACGGCCTACAAGCGTGTGCCGGGCATCGTCATGATTGCCGAAGAGTCGACCTCGTGGCCGGGCGTGACCAAGCCTACGAGCGAGGGCGGGCTCGGCTTCGGCATGAAGTGGAACATGGGTTGGATGCACGACACCCTCTCGTACATGGCGCGCAACCCGATGTGGCGCTCGCACCACCACGGTGAGATCACCTTCAGCTTCTTGTATGCCTTCAGCGAGAACTTCTTGCTGCCGATCAGCCACGACGAGGTCGTGCACGGCAAGGGCTCGCTGCTCGCCAAGATGCCCGGCGATCAGTGGCAGAAGCTCGCCAACGTGCGCGCCTATCTGGCCTTCATGTGGGCGCACCCCGGCAAGCAACTGCTGTTCATGGGGCAAGAGTTCGGCCAGCCGAGCGAGTGGAGCGAAGAGCGCGGGCTCGACTGGTGGATTCTCGACCAGCCCGTGCACCAGGGGCTGCACCGGCTCGTCAGCCAGCTCAACCGCGTGTATCGCGAGACGCCCGCGCTGTGGGAGCTCGACAACTCACCGGCGGGCTTCGAATGGCTCGAGGGCGGGGATGCTGGCAACAACGTCATCGCGTTCGAACGCCGCGACGCGCATGGCGCCCCGATCGTGGCCGTCGTCAACTTCAGCGGCAACACCGTGGGGCCCTATCGCCTGCCGCTGCCGAGCGCGGGTCGCTGGCGCGAAGTGATCAACACCGACGCCGCCGAATTCGGCGGATCGGGCGTGGGCAACTTCGGCAGCGTCGAGGCGACGACGACCCCGTGGGGAGGGCGACCGGCCTCGGTCGAGCTGACCCTGCCGCCGCTCGCGGCGCTCTATCTGCAGCCGGAGTAGGACTCCGGCGCGTCAGAACAGCAGGGCGGTGAGGGCGCGTCGGGCCGCGATCGTGCGCTCGTCGTCGGCACCGACGATCTCGAAGAGCTCAAGCAGGCGGGTGCGCACGAGCGCCTTGCCGTCGGCATCGGCCGTCGGGAAGACGCGCAGCAGGCGCGCGAACGCGTCGTCGACGTGGCCCCCGCTGAGGTCGAGGTCGGCGACCGCGAGCTGCGCATCCACGTCATCGAGCGCGGCGGCGCCCGCTGACCGCACGGCGGCGGCATCGAGACCGTCGAGTCGCTGCAGCAGCGAGACCTGCGCAAGGCCCGCGACGGCGAGCTGGTCACGCGGGTTCTGGGCGATCGCCGTGCGGTACGCGGTGGCCGCCTCGTCATAGTCTCCGGCGCTGATGGCATCGAACGCTTGCTGGTGCAGGGGTGGCAACGGCGGCTCTTCTGGCTCGGCAGGCGACTCGGCGCTGTCGGCCGCCACCGTGCCGGTGACCCCGTTCTGCGCCGCGAGCTCGAGAACCTGATCGAGCACCTGGCGCACCTCGGGTTCGCCGGGAATGCCGACGAAGAGCGGCAGTGGCCGCCCGCCCACGAGGGCGACGACGGCAGGCACCTGTTGAATCTGGAAGGCCTGAGCGATCTGCGGGTTGCGATTGCCGTCAACGGTGGCGAGCGCGAGGCGCCCGCCATATGACGCGATGACCGGGCCGAGCACCGGCGCGATGCCATCGGCGTAGAACTCGACGACGACCGGCACGGTGCGCGAGAGCTCAACGACCTCGCCGAACGAGGCCTCGTCGACATCGCGCGCGATCGAGGCGGGAGCACCGGCTGGCACCTGGACGGGCACGGCGCCAGCAGGGTTCGTTGGCGCCTGCGCCGCGCGGACGAGTGATGAGAGATCGACGGCACCGCGCAGCGTGGCCGCACTCAACTGGGGGTCGCTCACGATACCTCCGCTGCGTCGATGAGGCCTTGGGTGTAGCCGAGTTGAACGATGAGCGCGTCGCTTCCCACAGGCGGCACGTAGAACAGAACTTGAATGCCGTAGGTCGCCGAGATTCCCTTGGTGCTCTGCGTGCGGCCAGCGAGGGCCGCCACGGGTGCTGGGGCGTTGATCGCGGCACCGGCCTGAGTCGGGGTGACTCGCTCTGACTCCACGAGGTAGACCGACACCAGGGCGCCGCCGTCGTTGGTCACGAACGACACGATGTCTGCGTCGCCCACCACGCCGCTGAAGCGGATCGCCGCGGTCTCGGGAAGAGCGCTTCGCCGCTCGCGCTTCGCCGCCAGACCGATCTGCTCGATGAGCGTGTCGCCCTCCGTCTGGAATAGCGCGTACGACTCGCTCTCTTCGCCGGCCAGGAGAATGTCGGAGTACCCGGCGGCGACACTGGCCGGAGTGACAGCCAGCAGGGGGGTGTCACTCTGCAGCACCGGCGTGCCGAGGGCGGCAGGGGCTACCTCCGGACGCTCTGCGCCTTCGGCAAGTGTCACCGTGACGGCGTAGTGCACTTTGTATTGGCTGCGGGGGTCATCCTGCACGAGCACGAGCGCGAGCGGCGGCGTGACAGTCTCTTCACCGTCGTCGTCGACGACCACCGGTGCCTGCACGATGGCGAACACCGAGCGCGGCCAGGTGTCGCCCTCTTCAGGGAGGCGTTGAGGAAGGGTGACCTGCACATCGCCCGCGGGAATCACGGGTGTGATGGCGTAGTCGTCTTCATCTTCACGAATCTCGTAGCTGGCTTCGCGCAGCACGAGTGACGGGCCTGCGAGGCGCGTCGCTGCCAACGCCTCGTCGGTGTCGGAGTCGGCCTGTGCCACGGTAGAGCCGACGCGCGTGATGATGCGCTCGAGCTGGTTCTCGGTGAGCGCGACAGCAGGGGGCTGAGAGCCAGGGGTCTCGGTGGGTTCTGGTGTTTGACCGGCCAGCGTCGCTCCCCCGGTCGTGCAGGCCCCGAGCACGAGCGCGCCCGCGACCACGATCGGCATGAGGGCGACCCGCGACGCCGATCGTCGACCCTTGGGCCGGCCGATGAGCGTGCGCCCTGCCGGAAGGCGGTATCGCGAGGGCTTGGGCACCTTGGGCATCTTGGGCGTCTTGCGCCGGGGCCCGCGTTGCCGCCGCATGTGCAGGAGTGCCCAGAGCAGGAACAGCAAGCCGACGATGAGTGAGGCGACGCCACCCAGAATCAGGATGGTCGAGAACGGGGTGCTCGCGTCGAGAGGCCACGTCACCGACAACCGCTCGGGCGCAGGCAGTGTGCCATCAGACACGATCAGCAGTGAGACGCTCTCAGGCACGTTGAGGGTGATGCCCAGTTCTGCCTCGCCGACGTAGTCGCCGAACCAGAGGTCTCCGCCGAAGGGGCTCGGAACGGCGGCTTCCGTGCCCCTCATGGTCTCGGTCACCAGCTCACCGAGCTCGGCGTCGAAGGTCACGAGGTTGTACGTCGCCGGACCGACCCACGCGATCACGTCGGCCGTGCGCCCGTATGCCGCCTCAATCGCATCCGTCTCGGTGGCCGCTTCACCCTCGGGGGCGACAGTCTGCGCGGGCGTCGGTTCGCTCGCGGGTGTCTCTGATGGCTCGGGCTCGGGAATCGGCGGTGCGACTACTCCGCCGATGACAGCGATGGTCTGGCGCCCCTCATAGGCATTGAGAGCGCTGCCGTCGATCACGGTGACCGTGGCCCCGCTCTCAAACTGAATGCTCGAGGTGACTCGGTCGGGCGGCGCGAGGATCGTGCGTTGCGCGACCCCCAGACCGACTCCGACGACGGCGACGACGAAGAAGACGATGGCGGCGATAAATCGCACGGGAAACTCCTTTCGTGCTGGTTCAACGCGATCGAAACGATCGCGGGCCACGATCATCCGGCGGGAGAGGGGGCGGCAAACGGTGCTTGCGCACCGTCGCCCCCGCGCTCGACATCGGGCGTGAACCGTCATGGAGACGGTCGACCAGCAGAACAACGACATTCCAGAATAGCGGATGCGTGCTTCATCACCCATTCGAGGTCGTCCTGCGGCGGCTGTGAGCGGGATGACGCCGGTTCACCCGTCGCCACCGACGACTACACTCGAACGCGTTCCTCCCACCGAGCCCCCGGAGATGCACGTGGCAGACACCGAGTACGACTTCGGATCAGAGATGCGCGGTTACAAGCGTGACGACGTTGATCGCGCCTTGCAAGAGATTCGCCGCGAGCTCATCAAGGCGAACACCGACCGCGCCGATGCTGCGAAAGAAGTCGGTCGGCTGCAGGCGGTCATCGACGACCTGCAGGCAGAACTCGATGAAGTGGGGCGACCCACCTACAGCGGCCTGGGCACCAAGCTCGAACAAACGTTGCGCATCGCTGAAGAGCAGTCGACTCGCCTGATCAGCCAGGCCGACATCGACGCCGAGAAGCTGCGAGCCGCGGCGCAGACCGAAGCCCAGCGACTGCAGGCCGAGACGGCCGAACGCACCGAGCGCATGGTTGCTGAGGCCGCCGAGCGCTCGACGCAGCTGACCGACTCTGCCGTGCGGGATGCAGAGGAAGCTGTGGTCCGAGCTCGGGTCGAGGCCGACGCGCTGATCGACGAGGCAACGCGCGAGGCCGCCGCGATTCGCGGCGCCGTCGCGACCGAGGCCGCCGAAGCCCGCGCCACCGCGAAGCGCGAAGCGGCCGCTCTGCGCGCGGAGACCGAGCGCGAACTCGCTGAGTTGCGCGTTGTCGCCGATCGCGAGGTTGCCGAGGCCCGTGAAGCTGCGGGTGCGCTTGCGCGCGAGACGGAGCAGGCCCGTGCGACGTTCGAGAGCGACGATGCCACCCGCCGTGGGCAGCTCGACGACGACATGCGTCACAGTCGGGCGGCACTCGCTGCCGAGCTTCAGGAGAAGCGCGAGGCTGTCGAGTCTGACCTGGCCCGCCGCGAGCAAGAGTGGTCTGCCGAAGAAGAACGCCGTCGCGCCGAACTCGAGTTGCTCGAGACCCGGTCTCGCGCAGCGCTCGGGAAAGAGATCACCGCTGCTCGTGCC
>JBBQKE010000097.1:0-6236 GCA_038326585.1 Actinomycetales bacterium
ACCTCTATCAATCGCTGCACACGACGGTCTTCGGCCCGGGTGGGCGACCAGTCGAGTTGCAGATCCGAACGCATGAGATGCACCAGCGCGCTGAGTATGGCGTCGCAGCGCACTGGAAGTACAAAGAACGTATGGCCGGCAGTGCGCGCGGCGAGGCAGGAGTCGAGCGCTCCGACGCCGACATGGCATGGTTGGCCCACATATCCGACTGGCAGGCCGAGACCAGCGATCCGACCGAGTTTCTCGACAACCTGCGCTACGAGATCGGCGCGAAAGAGGTCTACGTCTTCACCCCTCAGGGCAAGGTCATCGGGCTTCCCGGCGGGGCAACACCGGTCGACTTCGCCTACGCGGTGCACACCGAAGTCGGGCATCGCACGATGGGCGCGAAGGTGAACGGGCGGCTGGTTCCACTCGAGACGACGCTCACGAGCGGCGACTCGGTCGAGGTCTTCACCTCGAAGAACCCCGACGCAGGACCGAGCCAAGACTGGTTGAGCTTCGTCACGAGCACGCGAGCGCGGTCGAAGATTCGGCAGTGGTTCACCAAAGAGCGTCGTGATGAAGCGGTCGAGCAGGGCAAAGACGCCATCGCCCGCGCCATGCGTAAGCAGAACCTGCCCCTGCAGCGCCTCATGTCGCAAGATTCGGTGGGACAGGTGGCCTCGCAGCTGCGGTACGAGACGGTGGAGTCGTTGTACGCGGCCGTGGGTGAGGGCCACGTCTCGACCCAGTCAGTAATCGAGAAGATCGTCGGAACTCTGCATCTCGAGGCCGAGTCAGATGACGAGCCGTTCAGCGTTCCGAGTCGGGGTCGCACGCCGGTGCGAACCAGCGATTCTGGGGTGCTCGTGCGCGGAGCGCCCGACATCCTCGTCAAGCTTGCGAAGTGCTGCACCCCTGTTCCCGGTGACGGCATCGTCGGCTTCGTGACACGCGGGCAGGGAGTCAGCGTTCACCGCGCTGATTGCACGAACGTGCAATCACTGCTGACAGAGCCTGACCGCATGATCGAGGTCGAGTGGGCCCCCACTGCGAAGAGCGTGTTCCTCGTGCAGATTCAGGTCGAGGCGCTCGACCGTAGCGGGTTGCTGTCTGATGTGACGAGGGTGCTCTCTGAGCATCACGTCAATATTCTGTCGGCGAGCGTGAACACGTCGCGAGACCGTCTGGCGATCAGTCGGTTCGTCTTCGAAATGGGTGACACTACCCACCTCGACCGCGTGCTCAACGCGGTGCGTCGGATTGACGCGGTCTACGACGTGTATCGCGTCAGCAACGGCTGATCGCGCGGTCGATGCGTTCGCGCGCGCGTCTCTGATGCGCGATGCCCGCTCGGCGCCGCAACTCGTCGCGGAGCGCTGTCGCGGCGACGTCGCCCGAGTGCAGCGCGTCAACGATGATGTCGATCACCCGATCATCGGCATCGTGCCGCACCAGGTCGATCGCGGTGCGCAGGGGAGTGGTCACCCGCACGCCCAGCAGCTGCACCACCTCGTCGTCGTCGATGACCGCCTCACGCGCGCGTAGCCGACGACGCACAGGGGATGCGACGCGGGATGAGATCGACACGCAGGTGTGCAGTGAGGATGCGGGCTGCGCCCAGCCCCACACCCAGGCTGCCGAACGGTCGCACACGATGACACGCGTGTCGCCGACGATGGAGGCGAGCGAACCTGCTCGGTCGCGCGGTGCCTCGGGCTCATCGATGCACCGGAAGCTGGCGCCCATGCTGACGACCTCACCGTCGAGTACCGCAGAGCGCAGTTCAGCGAGCGACAAGTGCGCGTCGAGGCGGTGAAGGGGTAGAAGCGGCATTGTCACGCGGCGTAGTGTGCCCGACGCCGACCTCAGGTGCCGGTGAGCGCGCTCGTGCTGTGGAGAATGGTCTAGCGGTCGACGGCGGCGAGCCACGCCTTGCGGGCCTCGAGTGCCTCGGTGAGCTCGCTGATGCGCTTTGCGTCTTTCGAGGCCGTCGCGGCGACGAGATCGGCTTCCAGCCCCGCGATTGCCTGCTCCAGCTGCGACGCCAGGCCCTCAGATCGGGCCTTCTTCTCGGGGTCCTCGCGGTTCCAGTGCTCTTCTTCGAGCTTCTTGACGGCGAGCTCGATGGCGCGCAACTTGTCTTCAACCGTCTTGACCTGCTCGCGCGGCACCTTGCCGATCGCATCCCACTTACGCTGGATGCCGGTGAGCGTGCGTCGGGCCGCGGTGCGATCGGTTGCCGTCAGTAGCGGGGCGGCCTCGTCGAGCAGGGCGAGCTTGGCCGTCAGGTTCTCGGCGAACTCCTCGTTCTCGCGTGCGTCGACCTCGGCCTTGGCGGCGTACAGTACGTCGCCAGCAGCCTTGAACTGGTCCCACAGCGCGTCATCGACCTTCTTGCCGGCACGACCGGCGAGCTTCCACTCGTCGAGCAGGCGCCGATAGGCGGGAATGCCTGCCGTGCCCTGGCCCGCCAAGGCTGCCGCCTTGTCGACGAGCTCTTGCTTGCGACTCTTGGCTTGTTTGTGCTCTGAGTCGAGACCGGCGAAGAACGCGCGACGGTTCGACTCGACGGTGGTCCGTGCCGCGCGAAAACGCTTCCACAACTCGTCACCCTGCTTCTTGGGCAGTCGCGGACCGTTCTGCTGGTGGTCCTTCCACCGCGTGAAGAGCTCGTCGAGCGAAGCCGAGAGCTGCTTCCACTGCACGGATTGCGGGTCTTTCGCCGCGAGGGCCTCAGCAGCCTCGACGATCGCTGCTCGTTCGACCACGGCGGCCTCGACCGCGGCTGCAGCCTCAGCTTTTTGTTCTTCAGTGAGCTTTTCGACCTTTTCGGTGAGGGCTGCGACTCGCGTGCGCAGTAACTCGAGGTCGCCGACGGCCGACGGCTCGACCAGTGCGGCGGTCAGCGCTGTGACGGTCTTGGCGACGTCTTGCGCGGGGGCACCGGCTTTGGCCCGCTGCTCGAGCAATCGAACCTGGCCTTCGAGCTCGGTGTACTTGCGGGTGAAGTAGGCGAGGGCTTCGTCGGCAGTGCCGTCGGGGTACTGGCCGACCGCGCGCTCGGTTCCGCCGTCGGTGACGTACACGGTTCCGGTCTCATCGACACGGCCCCAGGGGGTGGTCTCGTTCACTGGCACGTCTGCTTCATCCCTCTCGACAGCGCTCGTCCGCTGAACGGCCGCGCAGTTTTTCAGCGTACTGCACCGGCATCCGGCCGACCGGGCGGGTCGCCCGCCCGGCTGCGATCGCTATTGGATCGTGATGCCCGTGATCGTCGTGGGAACGACCGGGGCGCCGTCAGGCGCGCCACCCGCTGCGCCCTGAGCGACGACATCTGACACCAGAGCATCCAGACCCTCGGTGATGCGTCCCATGATGGTGTAGCCACCGGCGGCGTCAGAGGGAATGGACGACTGGTCATACACGATGAAGAATTGACTGCCCATGCTCGCGCCGTCGCCGCCCTGACGGGCCATGGCGATGACGCCCGTGTCATAGATATCGTCGAGCGGCGGGTTCTCGATCGGACCGAACCGCCAGTCGGGGCCGCCCGTGCCGTCGCCGTTCGGGTCGCCGCACTGCAGCACGAAAATGCCCTCGGTGGTCAAACGGTGACAGGTCAGGCCGTCGTAGAAGCCGCTCTGCACGAGGGTGACGAATGAGGCGACCGCCTGTGGCGCCGCCAGACCGTCGAGCTCGTACTCGAGGGGAATGGTCTCGTTGATGGTCATCGTCCCGGTCCACGTGCGGAACTCGCTGAGCGCCGGATCGGGAACGTTCGCGACCGGCGTCTCGGTCGGATCGGGGCTGGCGCTGGCAACCGGTTCAGGCGTGCCGGGGCCGACGGTGAAGTAGGCGATCTGCGCAGTCGCAGCGAGCGCGCCGACGACGACGACGGCGAGCACGGCGATGACGTTGTCGCGTCGACGTCGACGCGTCTTCGTCTCGTGCACCGTCTGGCGTGCTTGGTAGCGACGCAGGCGTTCTTGCGCCTCGCGGTCTCTGGGCGATGCGGTTGCCACTGCTCCTCCGTTCGACGCCGGCCGCTTGTGCGGGAGCCTCGCGCCGCAGTGAACTCTATCCGAGCGCATTCCCTCGCGCTTGCGGTGCCGGCCAGGTCGGTGGCGGCCAGTAGCCTGGGGCCATGGATGCTCAGCCGGGCTTGGGCTCCGCCGCGGTTCCGCTGGCGGTGCGCATGCGGCCCACGCGCCTCGACGAGGTCGCCGGACAGCGGCATCTGCTCAAAGCCGGATCACCCCTCGTGAGCCTGGCGAGCGATGACCCCGGCCGAGCCCCGAGCGCTGTCTCGGTGATCTTGTGGGGCCCTCCGGGCACCGGCAAAACCACTCTCGCGCAAGCGATCGCGCGCTCGAGCGGACGCCGGTTCGTCGAGCTGTCGGCCGTCACCGCTGGCGTACGCGACGTGCGCGAGGTCATGGAACGGGCTCTCGCCGACCGCGACCTCTACGGCACCTCGACCGTGCTGTTTCTCGACGAGATTCACCGCTTCACGAAGGCGCAGCAAGATGCGCTGCTGCCGGGCGTCGAGAACGGCTGGGTGATCCTCATCGCGGCGACCACCGAGAACCCGTCTTTCTCGGTCATTGCGCCGCTCTTGAGCCGAAGCCTGCTGCTGACGCTCGAGACGCTCGACGATGACGATCTCGGGGTCCTCGTGGACCGCGCGGTGGCGGATCCGCGCGGTCTCGCCGGGGCAGTGCAGCTCGAGTCAACGGCGCGTGAAGCGATCGTGCGGCTGGCCTCCGGCGACGCGCGCCGGGCGTTGACCGCGCTGGAAGCGGCCGCGCAGTCGGCCGCGGCGGAGGGCGGGCATCCGGTGATCACGGCTGAGATCGTGGCCGCCGCGGTCGATCGAGCCCTGCTGCGGTACGACAAGCAGGGCGATGAGCACTACGACGTCATCAGTGCGTTCATCAAGTCGATTCGCGGTAGTGACCCCGATGCGGCCCTGCACTACCTCGCGCGCATGATCGAGGCGGGGGAGGATGTGCGGTTCATCGCGCGTCGCGTCATCATCTCGGCGGCGGAAGACATCGGCACGGCCGACCCGCAGGCGCTGCCCATCGCGGTCGCCGCCGCGCAGGCCGTGCAGTTGATCGGCATGCCCGAGGGGCGCATCCCGCTCGCGGAGGCCGTGGTCTACCTGGCGACGGCGCCGAAGTCGAACGCCGCGTACGTGGGCATCGACGCGGCGATCGCCGATGTTCGAGCCGGTCGACTCGGCCGAGTGCCGAAGCCGATGCGCGATGCGCACTACGCCGGCGCGAAGCGACTGGGTCACGGCAAGGGCTACGTCTACCCCCACGACGAGCCCGTGGGCGTGGCAGAGCAGCAGTATCTGCCTGATGAGCTCGTCGGCACCGAGTACTACCGCCCGACTGAGCGCGGCCATGAGCGCGAGATCAGTGCGCGGCTGGCGAAACTGCGCGCGATCATCCGAGGTGAGACGACGCCCGACTGAGGGATGCACCGCAGAAGCCGGGTCGCTCGCGCTCTGGTAAGCTTTTCCGGCCCGTCAGATATGGGCACACCCTCCCTCGTAGCCTCCACCGAATCGCCTCGGCGTGCGTTCGGACCGGACGGAGCGGTGTACGCCCGTGAGCCGCTGAAATTCTCGGCCACGCCCATGGAAGGAAACCGTGTCTACCAAGTCACGCACGCGCAGCAAGACCCGTCTCTCTCGTGCACTCGGCATCGCCCTCACCCCGAAGGCCGCCAAGTACCTCGAGAAGCGCCCCTACGCTCCCGGTGAGCACGGCCGCACCAAGCGCAAGGCCGACAGCGACTACGCCGTTCGTCTGCGCGAGAAGCAGCGTCTTCGTGCCCAGTACGGCATTCGCGAGGCCCAGCTCAAGATCGCGTTCAACGAGGCCCGCCGCTCGGCCGGTCTGACGGGTGAGAACCTCGTCGAGCTGCTCGAGATGCGTCTCGACGCACTTGTGCTGCGCTCGGGTTTCGCCCGCACCACCGCGCAGGCGCGCCAGATGGTCGTGCACCGTCACATCATGGTCGACGGCCAGCTCGTCGACCGCCCCTCGTTCCGCGTCAAGCCGGGTCAGATGATCCACGTCAAGCCGCGCTCCGAGGGCACCGAGCCGTTCCAGGTCGCGGCCGCCGGCGGTCACGTCGACGTGCTGCCCAAGGTTCCGGGCTACCTCGAGGTCGAGCTCGACAAGCTCCAGTCACGACTCGTGCGCCGCCCCAAGCGCGCCGAGGTTCCCGTGACCTGC
>JBBQKE010000098.1:0-6235 GCA_038326585.1 Actinomycetales bacterium
CGGCGAAGGCCTACAACCCACTCTTCATCTACGGCGAATCCGGGCTCGGCAAGACGCACCTGCTGCACGCCATCGGTCACTACGCGGAAAGCATCTACCCCGGCATACGCGTGCGGTACGTCTCGAGCGAAGAATTCACGAACGACTTCATCAACTCCATCGCCAACAACCGGGCCAGTCTCTTCCAATCGCGCTATCGCGAGATAGACATCTTGCTCATCGACGACATCCAGTTCCTCCAGGGCAAGGACTCGACACAAGAGGCTTTCTTCCACACCTTCAATACGCTGCACGACCACAACAAGCAGGTCGTGATCACGAGCGATCTGCCACCGAAACACCTAACCGGGTTCGAAGACCGCATGCGTAGCCGGTTCGAGTGGGGCCTCATCACCGACGTCCAGGCGCCCGATCTCGAGACGCGCATCGCGATCCTGCGCAAGAAGGCCCAGAACGACAAGCTGCAGGTTCGAGACGATGTACTCGAGTACATCGCCTCGAAAGTGTCGAGCAATATCCGCGAGCTCGAGGGAACCCTCATTCGCGTGACCGCCTTCGCCAACCTGAACCGCACCCCGGTCGACATGCAACTCGTACAAACGGTGCTGAAAGACCTCATCACCCTCGATGACGACAATGTCATTGCGCCGGTGGACATCATCAATCACACCGCGGCCTACTTCAAACTCACCGTCGATGACCTCTACGGCTCATCTCGTTCGCAAGCAGTAGCCACGGCCCGGCAGATCGCCATGTACCTCTGCCGCGAACTCACCAACCTGTCGCTGCCCAAGATCGGGCAGCTCTTCGGCAATCGCGATCACACGACCGTGATGTACGCCAACAAGAAGATCAGTGACCTGATGAAAGAGCGCCGCTCGATCTACAACCAGGTCACCGAACTCACGAGCCGCATCAAGCAAAACCACCGGTATAGCTGACGGGAAAGCGGTTAGCCCAGCCAACGTCCAGTTTCACTGCACGTTTCGCACACTGGGGACAGCCTGTGGATAACTCTTCGTCAGGGTGGGGATGCCGGTGGGACAACTGCCGAAAAGGTGTGAAAGTCGGGCTCGCTGCAGCCGAGCACCTCACCGGTTGCCACCGGGTTCTCCCAGCTTCATGCACATCTTCCACCGTTGTAGTTCCCACTGATCTTCTCGGCGAGACGCAGTTATCCACACTGTGAACAACGGTTAATGATGGTGTTCTTTTTATTCTTCTAGGGATGTCGAGGGATAACTTTTTGAATGCCAAACCTCGGCAACCGGCTGGTCACGTGCTGTGCCAGTATGGAAGGCCCCGGGCCCACGGGTGAGGTTCGACCGAGAGGGAGCCGCGTGAAGTTCCAGGTCAATCGCGATGTCTTCAGCGAAGCCGTGTCGTTCGCCGTCAAGCTACTCCCGCAGCGCACTACCTTGCCGATCCTCAGTGGCGTGTTGTTGCGTGCCGAAGGGTCCACGGTCACCCTGTCGTCGTTCGACTACGAAGTCTCAGCGCAGACGTCGATCACGGCGGACGTGACCGAAGACGGAACAGTGCTCGTCTCTGGCCGGCTTCTCGCCGAGATCGCGTCGCGGCTGCCCAGCGCACCCGTCGAGTTTTCGACCGACGAGGGCAAAATTGCCGTGCGCTGTGGGTCTGCCCGATTCACCCTGTCGAGCATGCCCGTCGAGGAGTACCCGAGCCTCCCCGTCGTTGACGGGTCGAGTGGTGTTCTTCCCGGCGAGGCCTTTGCCGACGCGGTCGGTCAGGTGTCGGTCGCCGCGTCTCGAGATGATGTCACGCCCGTCATCACCGGTGTGCAGCTGGAAATCGCCAACAATCGGCTCTCACTCGTCGCGACTGACCGCTACCGAGTCGCTGTGCGCGAGATCGACTGGCAGGGTTCGGCCGTCGCTGATGGTGTGACCGCGCTCGTGCCGTCGCGAACGCTGTCGGAGATCGGCAAGATTTTTGCCCACGCCTCGACAGTCACCGTCACCATCATGAGCGGCGGCGACCGCGAGCTCATCGCGTTCTCGGCTGATCAGAAGACGGTGACCTCACTGCTTATCAAGGGAAACTTCCCGCCAGTTAAGCGACTCTTTCCTGAGACGGTCGAGAACTTTGCGGTGATGAGCACCGCCGAGCTCATCGAGGCGACGCGTCGTGTGCAGCTCGTGCTCGAGCGCGACGCAGCCCTGCGCTACAGCTTTTCTGACGATGGGCTCACTCTCGAGGCCATCGGGTCAGAGAACGCACAGGCCTCTGAGACGATCGATGCGCATCTCACCGGTGGTGACACCACGGTGTCACTGAAGCCGCAATTCTTGATCGACGGCCTTTCTGCAGTGCACAGCGAGTTCGTGCGCATCTCGTTCACGAAGACCGACAACCCGAACAAGCCCGGGCCGGTGCTCATCACGAGTCAATCGTCGAAAGATCAGCCGGGTGCCGACAATTACCGCTACCTGCTGCAGCCCAATCTGCTGCTGCGCTGACGCGCGTGCACGTCACGCATCTCGCGCTCACCGACTTTCGCAACTACGAGCGCGCTGAAGTTGCCCTGAGTCCGGGGCCTGTGTTGTTCGTCGGACGCAACGGGCAGGGCAAAACGAACCTCGTCGAGGCAGTCGCTTACGCGGGTAGTGCGGCGTCGCATCGCGTCTCAACTGACCAAGCGCTCATTCGGTTCGGCTCGGAATCGGGGACTGTGCGCTTGCGCGTTCAGCATGACGATCGCGCTCTGGTGATCGAAGTCGAACTCAATCGTTCATCGCCGAATCGGGCGCAGGTGAATCGCTCTCCCGTCAGGCTCCGCGAATTGCCTCGATATTTCGCGAGCGTGATCTTCGCCCCCGAAGACCTTGCACTCGTTCGGGGTGACCCTGGCGTGCGCCGCGGTTTTCTCGACACGCTCGTCGTGCAGCGCGCTCCGCGATTCGCCGGCGTGATCGCCGACTACGAGAGGGTGGTGCGCCAGCGCAACTCTCTGTTGAAGTCGGCGCGTGCTTCGCGCCTCGCCCCAGACAATCTCACGACCCTCGACGTGTGGGACGAGCGGCTGGTCAGTCTCGGCACCGAACTCATCGTGGCCCGCGCCGAGCTCGTCGACGCCTTGCGCCCGCACGTTGCGCAGGCCTACGCCGCGGTGGCCGGTGACGACCAGCTCACCCGCATGGCGCTGCGGCTCAGTATCGACGACGAGATCGGCGATCAGGTGCCAGCCGAGCAGGTCGATTCGCCGGAGCAGCTCGCCGAGCGATTCCGCACGCGCTTGACCGAGCGCCGGCGGGCCGAGCTCGAGCGCGCGGTGACTCTCGTCGGGCCACACCGCGACGATCTTGTTCTCACGTTGAATGATCTTCCGGCACGCGGTTATGCCAGCCACGGCGAGAGCTGGTCGTACGCGCTCGCGCTCAAGCTCGGCTCTGCCGAGGTGCTGCGTGCCGAGGCGGTGGCCGGCGATCCGGTACTGATTCTCGACGACGTGTTCGCCGAGCTCGACGAAGGGCGACGAGAACGCCTCGCCGATGCGGTGGGCGGGTTCGAGCAAGTGCTCATCACCGCCGCCGTCGGTGCCGATGTGCCCGAGCGGCTCGCCGCGACGCGAGTCGGCATTGTGGCGGGCACCATCGAACAACAGGATGCCGAATGACGACGAGCGCCGACGACGAGCCAGCACCCGTGCCCGAGAGCGAAGCGGTCTCGGTATACCGACGGATGCGCCGGGTCTTCGGCGACCCCTCGATGCGGTCGTCGGATGCCCGTCGGCGCGCGGTGAAGATTCCCGGCGCCTCGACCCCGTTCGGCAGCGGCCGTGACCCGGAGGGGATCGGCGACGTGCTCGAGGGCATGACCCGCTCGCTTGGCTGGACCTCGCCACTCGCCCGCGGAGAGTTGTTGACCTCCTGGCCCGACCTCGTCGGCGCCGACGTCGCGGCGCACTGCGAGCCCGCGGGAATTGACGAGGGGGTGCTCACCGTGCAGTGCGATTCGACCGCGTGGGCGACGCAGCTGCGCATCATGCGTGCCGACATTCTCACCACGATTCTGCGTCGGTATCCCGAGGCGCAGGTGACGAGCATCCGCTTCGTCGGTCCCGGGGCACCGAGCTGGAAACGGGGTCCGCGATCGGTTCCGGGCCGAGGGCCACGCGATACCTACGGTTGAGCCTGGCGGGGTGCGAGAACAAATCACTCCACCAGAGTCGCGAAATCTCCCCAGAGGGGCCGTCTGGCGCTTCTGGAGGGCATTAACTTGGTAGGATGGACCCGCTGCTGGGAGCCCCATCCGGGCCCCCGTGATCGGCCACCACGATCGACCTCGGCGGGAGCCATACGTTCTATGACGACTTCGTCCCCCACTCCTCGCAACGACCACAGCTACGACGCCGGTGACATTCAAGTACTCGAGGGGCTCGAGGCGGTGCGCAAGCGCCCGGGCATGTACATCGGGTCGACGGGCCCACGCGGTCTGCACCACCTGGTCTACGAGATCGTTGACAACTCGGTCGATGAGGCGCTTGCGGGGCACTGCGACACGATCCACATCACCCTGCTCGCGAACGGGGGAGTGCAGGTCGTTGACAACGGCCGCGGAATTCCGGTCGACGAGCACCCGATCGAGAAGAAGTCGACCGTCGAAGTCGTGCTGACGATCCTGCACGCGGGCGGCAAGTTCGGCGGCGGCGGCTACGCGGTCTCCGGTGGATTGCACGGCGTCGGCAGCTCGGTCGTCAACGCACTCTCGAAGCGGCTCGCCGTCGAGGTGCGCAGGCAGGGCAGCGTCTGGCGGCAGACCTATCAGAACGGTGTGCCGGATGCTCCGCTCGCGCAGGCCGAGAAGACCGACTCGACCGGCACGACGATCACCTTCTGGCCGAACGACGACATCTTCGAGACTGTCGACTTCGAGTTCGACACCCTGCGCACGCGCTTCCAGCAGATGGCCTTCTTGAACAAGGGGCTGCGCATCACGATCGCCGACGAGCGGCGAGACGCCGATGCTGCCGCCGACGCCGAAGATCGGCGCGAGGAGTTCTTGTACGAGAAAGGACTCGTCGACTACGTCGAATTCTTGAACTCGGCCAAGAAGATCGAGGTCGTGCACCCTGAGATCATCTCGTTCGAGTCAGAAGACACCGAGCGCCGTATCGCGCTCGAGGTCGCCATGCAGTGGACGAATGCCTATTCAGAGTCGGTGCACACCTACGCCAACACGATCAACACTCATGAGGGCGGCACCCACGAAGAGGGCTTCCGCGCCGCGCTGACGACCCTCGTCAACAAGTACGCGCGCGAGAAGGGCATCCTCAAAGAGAAAGACGAGAACCTCTCGGGCGACGACGTGCGAGAGGGTCTCACCGCCGTCATCTCGATCAAGCTCGGCGAGCCGCAGTTCGAGGGACAGACCAAGACGAAGCTCGGCAACACCGAGGCGAAGTCGTTCGTGCAGAAGATCACGGGCGAGCACCTGGGCGACTGGTTCGAGCGCAACCCGGTGCAGGCGAAAGACGTCATTCGCAAGGCGCTGCAGGCATCGGCGGCGCGCATCGCCGCGCGCAAAGCGCGCGAGCAGACCCGGCGCAAGGGGCTGCTCGAGTCGGGCGGCATGCCGGGCAAGCTCAAAGACTGCCAATCGAAAGACCCTTCGCTCAGTGAGATCTTCATCGTCGAGGGCGATTCGGCCGGCGGCTCGGCCGTGCAGGGGCGCAACCCCGAGACGCAGGCGATTCTGCCGCTGCGCGGCAAAATCTTGAACGTCGAGAAGGCCCGCCTCGATCGCGCGCTCGGCAACGCCGAGGTACAGGCGATGATCACCGCCTTCGGTGCCGGCATCGGCGAAGACTTCGACCCCGACAAGGTTCGCTATCACAAGATCGTGCTCATGGCCGATGCCGACGTCGACGGGCAGCACATCACCACGCTGCTGCTTACCCTGCTGTTCCGCTACATGCGGCCGCTCATCGACCTCGGCTACGTCTACCTGGCACAGCCCCCGCTGTACCGCTTGAAGTGGACGAACTCCGAGCACGAGTACGTCTACAGCGACCGCGAGCGCGACGCGCTCATGGAGGCCGGCATCGCGGCCGGCAAGCGCATCCCGAAAGACAACGGCGTTCAGCGCTACAAGGGTCTCGGCGAGATGAACCACCAAGAGTTGTGGGACACCACGATGAACCCCGAGTCGCGCACGCTACTGCAGGTCACGCTCGACGACGCAGCCATGGCCGACACCGTGTTCTCGACCC
>JBBQKE010000099.1:0-6192 GCA_038326585.1 Actinomycetales bacterium
GAGGCCGACAACGCCCTCATCGATGGCGCGGATGCGGCGAGCATGACGCTGGCGAACGCCATCGACTCCGAGGCCGCCCGCCTGCGCCGCAGCCTGATTCCCGGCCTGACTCGCATTGCACACCGCAACCTGTCGCGAGGGCTCACTGATGTCGCGCTCTTCGAGCTCGGCACGGTGTTCCACCCCGAGGCGGGCCAGCACTACGGCACGGCCGCCGTGCCCCCCGGCAGTGCCCGCCCGAGCGACGCGCAGTTGGCCGAACTCAGTGCGAGCATCCCCGACCAGCCCCGCTACCTCGCGGCCCTCATGATCGGCGATCGTCGGCCCAAGGGCATCGCCCAGGCCGCCGAATCGAGGGGCATCGCCGACGCGCTCGACGCTGCACACGCCGTGGCCTCAGTCGCCGGAGTCGTGCTGCGGGTCGAGCGTGGCGAGCATCCGGCGCTGCACCCCGGCCGCACCGCGTCGCTGTGGGTGGGCGACACGGCCGTCGGCGTGGCAGGAGAACTGTTGCCCGCAGTGGCGGTCGAGCGCGACCTGCCTCGGCGCGTCGCTGTGCTCGAGCTCGACCTCGATGCGCTCATCGCCGCCGGAACCAGTGAGATCGTCGCCGGCCGCATCGCGGGGTACCCCGCTGCGACGCAAGACCTATCGGTAGTCGTCGACGAGTCTGTGCCCGCGGGTGCCGTGCGCGACGCCGTCATCGAGGGCGCCGGGCCACTGCTCGAGGCCGCGACGATCATCGACGACTATCGCGGCACCGGCCTCGACGCCGGCCAGAAGTCGATCACGCTCGCGCTGCGCTTTCGGGCCGACGACCGCACGTTGACGGCAGCTGAAGCGACAGAGGCCAAGCTCGCGGGCCTCGCCGTAGCCGCTGAACGGCTAGGGGCGACCCTGCGAGCCTGACCTCTGCAGGCGTCGACTCGGCTTCTACTTGCGACCGCCGCCGAGCAGGCCGCCGAGGGCGCCCGAGAGCATCTCTTGCCCCTGGGGGCTCGAGATGAGACCACCGAGCATGTCGGCGAGCGGGTTGCCGCTCGAGGCGGGGGCAGCGGCGGGCTCAGGGGCTTCTTCTTTCTTGCCGCCCATGAACTGGTTCGCGACGAACGCGAGCACGATCGGCGCGATGATGGGCAGCACCTGCGCGACGATCGCACCGAGGTCGATACCGTCGCCCTTCACCTCAGCCTTGGATGCGGCCGCCTTCACGACGTCGTTCTTCTTCGCACCGAAGACGTTGGCGACGATCTTCTCGCCGTCTTCTTCGTCAATCTCTTCGAGCTTCTTCGGGGCCCGGCCCTTGTGGTGACCAAGAGCTTTCTCGAGCGACTGGGCACCCTTGTCGTCCTTAGCGTTGGCGGCGAGGCCGCCCACGATCGCCGGAACCGCGACCGCCACCGCTGCACGGGCAACGCTCTCGTCGACGCCGATCTTCTTGGCGATGTCGCCGATCGGAATGAGGTTCATGAGGCCGCTGAGGTCGTCCATGGGGTGCTCCTTTGAGGTGGGGGCGGGCCGCTTCGCGCGCGTCCGTGTCGAAACCACATCGTATTCTCTGCAAAGGTTAAGCACATGACCTATTCCGTGGCGGTGGCGGGCGCGAGCGGCTACGCGGGGGGCGAAGTTCTGCGTCTCATGGCGCACCACCCGCAGCTCGAGATTCGCACGGTCACCGCCCACTCGTCGGCGGGTCAGAAGCTCATCGACGTGCACCCCCATCTGCGGTCGCTCGACCACCTTTCGTTTGTCGAGACCACCGCTGAGCAGTTGGCCGGGCACGACGTGGTGGTGCTCGCGCTGCCGCACGGTGCATCCGGCGCGATCGCGGCCGAGTTGCCAGCCGAGACCCTCGTGCTCGACTGTGGCGCTGACCACCGGCTCGAGAACGCTGATGACTGGGCGCGCTACTACGGCGGTGAGCACCGCGGCGCGTGGACCTACGGTCTGCCCGAGCTTGTGCACGCCGACGGCGGCCGCCAGCGGTCGCACGTGTCTGGCGCGCGCCGCATCGCGGTGCCGGGCTGCAACGTCACGGCGGTCACGCTGGGGCTCGCCCCGGGCATCCAGAGCGGCATCATCGAGGGGCAAGACATCACCGCCGCGCTCGCCGTCGGGCCGAGCGGTGCCGGCCGCTCACTGCGCACCGAGCTGCTCGCGAGCGAACTGCTGGGTGCCGCGACTCCTTATGCCGTCGGGGGAGTGCACCGGCACATTCCCGAGATTCTGCAGAACGTTCGGTGGGCCGGTGCCGAACGACCGACCCTCTCGTTCACCCCTGTGCTGGTGCCGATGGCGCGCGGAATTCTCGCGACCATCACGGCGCGTCTCACCCCCGGCGTCGACGCGACAAGCGTGCGCGACGCCTGGGTCTCTGCCTACGACGCCGAGCCGTTCGTGCACGTGCTGCCCGAGGGGCAGTTTCCGTCGACGTCGTCGGTCGTGGGCGCGAACACGGCGCTCATCGGCCTCGCGGTTGACGATGATGCGCAGCGCGTGGTCATCATTGTTGCGCTCGACAATCTCGTGAAGGGCACAGCCGGTGCCGCCGTGCAGTCGCTCAACCTCGCACTCGGCTTGCCCGAGTCGATGGCCCTGCCCGTGAACGGGGTCGCCCCGTGAGTGTCACGACCCCGCAGGGCTTCGTCGCCGCCGGTGTCGCGTGCGGCTTGAAGTCGAGCGGTGATCGCGACCTCGCCCTCATCGTCAATCAGGGGCCGTCGAAGGCCGCCGCCGCCGTCTTCACGAGCAACCGCGCCAAGGCGCATCCCGTCATTTGGTCGCAGCAGGTCATCGCCGACGGCGAGGTGAGCGCCATTGTGCTCAACTCGGGCGGTGCCAATTGCTTCACCGGGCCCGAGGGCTTTCAGGTGACTCACTCCACGGCCGAGTGCGTCGCCGGCATGCTCGACGACGTCTCGGCCGGTGACGTTCTCGTCTGCTCGACGGGGCTCATCGGCGAACCCCTCGACAGCAAGAAGCTGCTCGACGGCGTCGCCGTCGCGAGCCAGGTGCTGAGCGCCGAGGGCGGGCACGATGCCGCACTCGCGATCATGACGACCGACTCGGTGCCGAAAGAGGGCGGGTTGTCGTCAGACGGGTGGTCGATCGGCGGCATGGCGAAAGGTGCCGGGATGCTCGCGCCGGGCCTTGCGACGATGCTCGTGGTGCTCACCACCGACGCCGACCTCACCTCGGCCGAGCTCGATGCCGCGCTGCGCGTGGTCACCCGCACGACCTTCGACCGCATCGACTCTGACGGCTGCATGTCGACCAACGACACGGTGGCGCTGCTGTCGAGCGGAGCATCCGGCGTGCGCCCCGATCTCGACTTCTTCACGATGTCACTGCGAGCTGTCTGCCACAGCCTCGCCGAGCAGCTCATCACCGATGCCGAGGGTGCGAGCCACGACATTCGCATTCAGGTGACCGGCGCCGTGACGGAAGACGATGCCGTCGAGGTCGCCCGCTCGGTCGCGCGCAGCAATCTGTTCAAGGCCGCCATGTTCGGCAACGACCCCAACTGGGGCCGCGTGCTCGCGGCGATCGGCACGACGGGCGCCGACTTCGACCCCTATTCCGTCGACGTCTCATTCAACGAGGTGCGATTGTGCCACGCTGGCGCCCCCGATCGCCCGCGCACCGAGGTCGACCTGACCGGGCGGGGTATCCGTGTGCTCATCGAGTTGCACGCTGGAGACGCGGAGGCCGAGATCTACACCAACGACCTCACGCACGACTACGTGCACGAGAACAGCGCCTACTCGAGCTGAGTCGCCGTGAGTGAACTGAGAGACCCTGCGACCATTACGGCCGACCACGCCCAGGCGGCGGTCAAGGCGGCGACGCTCATCGAGTCTCTGCCCTGGCTGCAGCGCTTTCGCGACCGCATCGTCGTCATCAAGTTCGGCGGCAACGCTATGGTGAGCGACGAGCTGCAGCGCTCCTTCGCCGAGGACATGGTTTACCTGCGCACGGTCGGGCTGCGCCCCGTCGTTGTGCACGGCGGTGGGCCGCAGATCTCGGCGATGCTCGATAAGTTCGGCATCGAGAGCGAGTTTCGCGGCGGATACCGCGTCACGAGCCCCGAGGCGATGGAGGTCGTGCGCATGGTGCTCACGGGCCAGATCAGCCGCGCGCTCGTGAGCCTCATCAACGAGCACGGGCCCTTTGCGGCGGCGATCTCGGGCGAAGACGCCGGGCTTTTCCGCGGTCGACGCCGCGGGGTCGAGATTGACGGAGTCGAGGTCGACCTCGGTCTCGTGGGCGATGTCGTGGGGGTCGACCCCGCCGCGGTGCTCGCTCAGCTCGACGCGGGGCGCATCCCCGTGGTCTCGTCGATCGCGCCCGATGCAGACAGCCCGGGCCAGAGTCTCAATGTCAATGCAGACTCGGCCGCTGCGGCGCTCGCCGTGGCGCTCGGAGCCGAAAAGCTCGTCATTTTGACCGACGTCGCGGGGCTCTACCGAGACTGGCCCGACACGTCGTCGCTCGTGTCCAGCATCGAGGCCGACGAGCTGCGGGCTCTGTTGCCGAGTCTTGAATCGGGCATGATCCCGAAGATGACGGCCTGCCTCGATGCTGTCGAGAGCGGGGTCGGCAAGGCCGCGATCATCGACGGCCGCATTCCGCACTCGATTCTGCTCGAGATCTTCACGCAAGAGGGCATCGGCACGGAGGTCACGAGCGCGGCGGTGACGGCCGGATGATCACCGGTACGCAGACGGATGCTGTGCGCGAGCGGTTCGCGCACGTCGCGATGCGCTCGGCTCCGGCCCCGATGGCTGTGCTCGACCACGGGCGCGGGGCTCTCGTGTGGGACGTCGACGGCAAGGAGTACCTCGACTTTCTCGCCGGCATCGCGGTCAACGCGCTCGGCCACGCGCATCCGGTGGTTGTTGAAGCGATCAGTGCGCAGGCCGCGCGGGCGCTGCACGTCAGCAACTACTTCACGACGCCGCAGGCCGTGGCCTTCGCCGAGCGGCTCGTTCGACTGACGGGGTTCGGCGAGACGGGGCGTGTCTACCCGGCCAACTCGGGTGCCGAGGCAGTGGAGGCCGCCGTCAAGCTCGCGCGCCGCACCGGTCGCCCGCGCATTCTGGCGTTCGAGGGTGCCTTCCACGGCCGCACGATGGGAGCTCTCGCCCTCACGGGCAAGGCGGCGCTGCGCGCGCCGTTCGAGCCCGGGCTGCCGGGCGTCGAGCACCTGCCGACCGACCTCGCGGCGCTCGAGGCCGCGCTCGGCCCCGATGTCGCGGCCGTCGTGCTCGAGCCCATCAAGGGCGAGGCCGGCGTTGTGCCGCTGCCGGCGGGATTCTTGCTCGAGGCGCGCCGCCTCACGCGCGCGCACGGCACCCTGCTCATCGTCGATGAGATTCAGACCGGCGCTGGGCGCACGGGCGACTGGTTCGCCTTTCAGCGAGAGCTCTCCGACGACCTACCCGACGCCGTCGTCGTGGCGAAAGGCATCGGCGGGGGAGTGCCGATCGGGGCGCTCGTCACGCGCGGCGCCGCGAGCGAGCTGTTCACGCTCGGGCAGCATGGCTCGACCTTCGGCGGCAATCCGCTCGCTACCGGGGTCGCCGATGCCGTGCTCGCCGAAATCGAACGGGCCGACCTCGTGAGCAACGCGGCCCGACGTGGCGAGCAGCTGCGGCAGGGCATCCTGGCCTTCGGCTCGCCGCTCGTGCACGAGGTGCGCGGTCGCGGCCTGCTGCTGGGCGTCGGGCTCACCTCGCCCGTCGCCCCCCGCATCGTGGCCGAGGCCCTCGACCGCGGTCTCATCATCAATGCGGCGAACGATGAGAGCATTCGCCTCGCGCCGCCGCTCATCATCGGCGATGCTGAGGTCGATCGTTTCATGACCCTGTTCGCCGCGAGCATGCTCGCCGTCAGCCCGGAGGCCGCCACCCTATGACCGCTCACCCCGCCGCCGCCCGGCACTTTCTGCGCGATGACGACCTCACCTCGGCCGAGCAGGCCGAGATTCTCGACCTCGCGGTCGCGATCAAGGCCGACCGCTGGGCGCACACGCCGCTCGCCGGCCCGCAGACGGTCGCGGTCATCTTCGACAAGTCGTCGACGCGCACGCGCGTGAGTTTCGCCGTCGGCATCGGCGACCTCGGCGGGCTGCCGCTCATCATCTCGACCGCCAGTAGTCAGCTCGGCGGCAAAGAGACCCCGAGCGACACC
>JBBQKE010000100.1:0-6171 GCA_038326585.1 Actinomycetales bacterium
AAGATGATCGCGCCGGCGACAAGGCCTGCACCCTCGGGGTCGAGGCGTGCGAGCAAGTCGAGCACCACGATCGCGACGAACCCGATGGCTGCTCCTACCGCCAGGGCGACCCAGGGGGTCTTGTTCTTGCCCGTGAGCGAGAGGAACTTCGGGTAGTAGCCCGCCCGCGACAGCGAGTACATGTTGCGCCCGTAGGCGAACATGATGCCGTGCAGCGAGGCGAGCAGACCGATGAGGGCGAAGATCGCGAATACCGCGGCGAGTTCGTTGCCGACGATGGCCGCGAAGCCTTCGACGAGCGGCTCGAGCGAGACACCGGTTGCCTCGGCACCGAGCACTCCGGTATTCAGCACCAGCACGAGAACACCGGTGATGATGAGCGTGCCGCGGGCGAGTACGGCCGCGCGGGGGATATCCCGCTCGGGTGCGTGCGCCTCTTCAGCCGCGAGGGGCAACTCTTCGATACCGAGGAAGAACCACATCGCGAACGGCAACGCGAACAGAACGGCGAGCCAGCCCTCGGGCAGGAACACGGATGATCCGGCCACCTCGGGGTTGGGCGCGATATCCCACAGCTTGTCGAACGAGAACGCTCCCGACGCGAGCGCCATGACCGCGAACACCAGGATGATGGCGATCGCGATGATCGACACGACGATGGCGAAGCGGAACGAGATGTGCGCGCCCGCAGCGTTGAGGCTGACGAAAGCGACGTAGAGCAGAATCCACCAGATCCACATGAGGTTCTGGTCAGCGAGCGAGAACCCGAGCAGGCCGCTCGTGACGAAGTCGATGTACTGAGCGGAGAAGAACACGACGACCGCCGTGGTCGCCACATACTCAATGGTCTCGGCGGCGCCCGTTACCAGGCCACCCCACGGCCCCATGGCCGATCGGGCGAACGAGTAGGCGCCACCCGTGTGGGGCATGGCCGCCGACATCTCGCTGATCGAGAACGTGAGCCCGTAGTACATGACGACGAGCACAAGGAAGGCGATGACCATGCCGCCGAAGCCGGCGAAGTCGATGCCGAAGTTCCACCCCGAGAAGTCTCCGGAGATGACGGCGGCGACCGCGAGGCCCCACAACCCCCAGACTCCGGCCGAGCGGCGTAGACCGCGTTTCTCGAAATAGGTCTGGTCGACGTCGGTATACGAGACACCGCCGGTCGCCTTGGTTGTTTCAGCCATTCATTCCTCCTGGGGGTGAATACGGGTGGAACAGCGAAGCAGGCGGAAGCGCCACACTGCGCCTTGGCACCTGAGCATGGCCCTAATGGTGGGGCTTGTCTACCATTGGAGGCGAGAAATATCGTCGTGTCGGCAGAGGGCCCCTGAACCCTGTGGTACTAATGGTCGACACTTGAGCCAAGGGAGGCCCCATGTCTGCAGCGCCGTCGACGGTCCGCTCCGGAAACCTGACGCTCGCCGAGCTCGAGGGCCTCATCGACGCTGGCGAGATCGACACGGTCATCGTGGCGTTCGCCGACATGCAGGGTCGACTGGTGGGCAAGCGCGTCTCGGCGCGGCTGTTCAAGGAAGAAGTAGCGGCGCACGGTGCCGAGTGCTGCAACTATCTGCTCGCCGTCGATGTCGAGATGAACACGGTGGAGGGCTATGCGCTGTCATCGTGGCAGACCGGCTACGGCGACATGGTCATGCAACCCGACCTGGGCACCCTGCGGCGCATTCCTTGGTTGCCCGGGACGGCGCTCGTGATTGCCGATCTGCAGCGCATGGATGGCGCACCCGTCGCGCCGAGCCCGCGGCAGATCTTGCAGCAGCAGGTTGATCGTCTTGCTGCGCACGGTCTCGTGCCCTATGTGGGCACCGAACTCGAGTTCATCGTCTTTGATGAGAGCTACCGTCAGGCCTGGGCCAAGGGCTACGACAATCTCACCCCCGCCAGCGACTACAACATCGACTATGCCTTGCTCGCCTCGACGCGCATGGAGCCGTTGCTGCGCGACATTCGCAACGGTATGGACGGCGCTGGCATGTACTGCGAGGGCGTCAAGGGCGAGTGCAACTTCGGCCAACAAGAGATCGCCTTCCGATATGCACACGCCCTCGCCACCTGCGACAACCACGTCATCTACAAGAACGGCGCAAAAGAGATCGCCGATGCCCACGGCAAGGCGCTGACCTTCATGGCGAAGTTCAACGAGCGCGAGGGCAACAGTTGCCACATTCACCTCAGCGTGCGCGGCACCGACGGCTCGGCGGTCATGGCGGGTGACGGCGCCCACGGCTTCTCGCCGCTCATGGAGCACTGGCTCGCCGGGCAGCTGGCCGCGATGCGCGAGCTCAGCCTGTTCTTCGCACCGACGATCAACTCGTACAAGCGCTATGTGCCGGGCAGCTTCGCGCCCACGGGAATCGCATG
Organism: Actinomycetales bacterium; assembly: GCA_038326585.1. Lineage (GTDB taxonomy): Bacteria > Actinomycetota > Actinomycetes > Actinomycetales > Microbacteriaceae > Microcella. The sequence goes on from JBBQKE010000100.1 coordinate 2,386, forward strand.
GGGAGTCGACAATCGCACATGCGCGTTGCGTGTGGTCGGAAAGGGCCACAGCTTGCGCATTGAGAACCGCGTGCCGGGCGGCGATGTGAACCCCTACCTCGCCACCGCCGCCATCATCGCGGCCGGATTGCACGGCATCGAGAACGAACTCACCTTGCCCGACATCTTCGAGGGCAATGCCTACGCCGCCGATGTGCCGCGTGTGCCGTCGACCTTGCGCGACGCGGCCGAGCTGTTCGCGGGCTCCGAACTCGCGCGCGCGGCGTTCGGCGACGAGGTCATGGCGCACTACCTCAACATGGCGTCGGTCGAGCTGTCGGCCTTCGACGCGGCGATCACCGATTGGGAGCGCATCCGTGGCTTCGAACGGTTCTGAGCCTCGCCCCGTCATCGGCCTGACGACCTACCTGGAGCAGGCCCAGTGCGGGGTGTGGGATGTTCGCGCGGCGTTTCTGCCGAACGTCTACATCGAGGCGGTCTCGCGTGCGGGCGGCACGGTCGTGCTGGTGCCCCCGCAACCACTCGACGCGACGGGCGCCGATGCCGTGCTCGATGGCCTTGACGGGCTCATTCTCACCGGCGGCAAAGACGTCGACTCCCGTCGCTACGGGCAAGAGCCGCACCCGACCAACGATGAGCCGAGGCTCGACCGCGATGCCCTCGAAGACCGGTTGCTCGAGCGAGCCATCGCCCGCGATATTCCGTTCCTCGGCATCTGCCGCGGGCTGCAGCTGCTCAACACGGCGCTCGGCGGCAGCCTCATTCAGCACGTGCCCGACGCGATCGGCTCGACGCGCTACAACGCCGGCGGCGGCGTCTTCACGCTCAACCCCGCGGTGATCGAGCCCGGCACGAGAACTGCCGCGTTGCTCGGTGATCGGGTGACCGTGCCGAGCTACCACCACCAGGCGATCGACGCCGTGGCCCCGGGGCTCACGGTCAGCGCGCGCAGTGACGACGGCATCGTGCAGGCCGTCGATGTCGATGGCATGACCTTCGGCGTGGCGGTGCAGTGGCACCCCGAGGAGTCGGCGGCCGAGGATGCCCGGCTCTTCGCGGGCCTCGTCGACGCCGCGGCCCTCTACCGCGAGAACCGGAAGGCCCGCGCATGAGCGAGACCACCCTCGTCAATCCCGCCGACGAGACTGTCATCGGCACGGTGCGACACACGACGCTCGACGAGGTCGACGCGGCTGTCGCCCGAGCCGTCGTGGCGCAGAAGGCGTGGTTCGCCCTCGCCCCCGTCGATCGGGCTCGTGCGTTGCGCCGCTTCGCCGCGACCGTCGACGCCCACATCGAAGAGCTCGCGCAGCTCGAGGTGCGCAACTCGGGCCACCCGATCGGCGCTGCCCGCTGGGAGGCGGGCAACGTGCGCGACGTGCTCGACTACTACAGCGGCGCTCCCGAGCGCATGATCGGTCAGCAGATCCCTGTCGCCGGTGGGCTCGACGTCACCTTCCACGAGCCGCTCGGCGTCGTGGGCGTGATCGTGCCGTGGAACTTTCCGATGCCGATCGCGGCATGGGGTTTCGCGCCCGCGCTCGCCGCGGGCAACGCCGTGCTGCTCAAGCCCGCTGACTGGACGCCGCTCACGGCCATCCGCCTCGGCGAGCTCGCCCTCGAGTCGGGGCTGCCCGAGCACCTCTTCCAGGTGCTACCGGGCCGCGGCTCGGTCGTCGGCGACCGATTCGTCACACACGAGCAGGTGCGCAAGGTCGTCTTCACGGGGTCGACCGAGGTCGGCAAGCACGTCATGGCCGGCTGCGCGGCGCAGGTGAAGCCCGTCACTCTCGAGCTCGGCGGCAAGAGCGCGAACATCGTCTTCGCCGACGCCGACCTCGAGGCCGCGGCATCCGGTGCCCCCGGCTCGGTGTTCGACAACGCGGGTCAAGACTGCTGCGCCCGATCGCGACTGCTCGTGCAGCGCAGTGTGCTCGACCGCTTTCTCGAGCTGCTTGAGCCGGCTGTGCAGGGCTTCCGCGTCGGCGATCCGAACGACGAAGCGACCGAGATGGGGCCGCTCGTCTCGAAGGGCCATTTCGACAACGTCGCGGCCTTTCTCGACGGCAGTGTGCCGGTAGCGTTCAGCGGCACCGCGCCCGACGGCCCCGGCTACTGGATGCCGCCGACCGTGCTGCTGCCGAATCGCACCGACCGCGTCGCGACCGACGAGATCTTCGGTCCGGTCGTCTCGGTGCTGCCCTTCGACGATGAAGCCGATGCGATCGCCCTTGCGAACGACTCGATCTTCGGGCTGTCGGGCTCGATCTTCACTCGCGACCTGGGTCGCGGCATCCGCGTCGCGCGAGCGGTCGAGAGCGGGGCGCTCAGCGTCAACTCGCACTCATCCGTGCGCTACGCCACTCCCTTCGGTGGATTCAAGCAGAGCGGGCTCGGGCGCGAGCTCGGTCCGGATGCTCCGCTGAGCTTCACCGAGACCAAGAACGTTTTCTTCTCCCACAGCTGACAAGGAGCCTCGCACCATGACCATCACCCCCCTCGACCTGACCCAGCGCCTGAAGGGCAAGGTCGCCGTCATCACGGGCGGCGCGAGCGGCATCGGCCTCGCGACCGCGCGCCGCTTCGCCGCGGAGGGCGCGATCGTCGTCATTGGTGACATGAATCCGGAGTCGGGCGAGGCGGCAGCCGCCGAGGTCGGCGGGCTGTTCGTGAAGGTCAACGTGACTGACGAGGCCGAGGTCAATCACCTCTTCGACACGGCGCAGGCCACCTACGGCTCCCTCGACATCGCGTTCAACAACGCGGGCATCTCGCCGCCCGACGACGACTCGATCGAGACGACCGAGCTGCCTGCGTGGGACAAGGTGCAAGAGGTCAATCTCAAGAGCGTCTACCTGTGCTCGCGGGCGGCACTGCGCCACATGGTCGCCCAGAAGTCGGGCTCGATCATCAACACGGCGTCGTTCGTCGCCGTGATGGGCAGCGCAACGAGCCAGATCTCGTACACCGCCAGCAAGGGTGGAGTGCTCGCGATGACGCGCGAGCTCGGGGTGCAGTTTGCACGGCAGGGAATCAGGGTCAACGCGCTGTGCCCCGGCCCTGTCAATACTCCGCTGTTGCAAGAGCTCTTCGCGAAAGACCCCGAGCGAGCGCAGCGCCGCCTGGTGCACATTCCGACAGGCCGCTTCGCCGAGGCCGAGGAACTCGCGGCCGCGGTTGCCTTTCTCGCGAGCGATGACGCCTCGTTCATCACCGCATCGACCTTCCTGGTCGACGGAGGCATCAGCGGCGCCTACGTCACGCCGTTGTAGGGTCTCGGTCATGGTGGTCGAGCCGGAAAGCGGGTCGAACGCAGAGCCGCGCGCGTCGTCGGATGCTCGTCGAGCCGCGACCGGCGACCGCCTGACGGCGGCCGACAACTCTGCGGAGTCGATGGCGCACGAAGCGCTGTCGCGGCCCGTGCGCGGCGGCAACGCCTTCGAAGAGACTCTCGCACGACTGCTGCAGCTCATCCGCTTGGGCATCGTCGGCCCAGGGGAAGCCTTGGCCCCCGAACGCGAACTCGCCATCCGCTTCGAGGTCAGCCGCGACACCGTGCGCGAGGCGATCCGTTCGCTCGCCGATGCCGGCTATCTCGAGTCGCGGCGAGGCCGATACGGCGGAACCTTCGTGCGCGATCCGCTGCCGAAAGCCGGGGACGAACCCGATCCCGAGGTCACGGTCGCCGAACTCGATGACCTTCTGACGTTGCGGGCGGTGCTCGAAGTCGGCGCCGCGCGGGCCGCGGCGGGCCGCACCCTGTCAGCGCCCGAGCGGGAATCGCTG
>JBBQKE010000101.1:0-6164 GCA_038326585.1 Actinomycetales bacterium
TGCTACATCGACTATCACCCTTCGTTCGGTGGGTCACCGTTCGGCAAGGTGATCTGCACGTCGGTCAACGACGCGGCCCTGCACGGCTTGCCCCACGACTACCGTCTTCGCGACGGCGACATGCTGTCGCTCGATTTCGCCGCGTCTGTCGACGGATGGGTGTGCGACTCAGCGACGACGATCATCGTCGGCGCTGCGCAACCCGACGATGTTCGGCTGATCGAGTCGGTCGATCGGGCGCTGGCGGAGGGCATCCGTCAGGCGCGGGTCGGCAACCGGATGGGCGACATCTCGGCGGCCATCGGCGACGTGGCTGCCGAGGCGGGCTACCCGGTCAACCTCGACTTCGGCGGGCACGGTGTCGGCCGCACGATGCACGGCGACCCGCACGTGCCCAACGACGGTCGACCGGGCCGAGGTCTGAAGCTCAAGGCGGGCCTCGTGATCGCTATCGAGCCGTGGTTCGTGCTCGACACCGATGAGATCTACACCGACGACGACGGATGGACCCTGCGCAGCCGCACCGGTGCTCGTGCGGCGCACGCCGAGCACACGGTCGCGCTCACGACCGACGGCCCCATCGTGCTCACTGCCCGCGAGTAGAGAGCGGGCCCGCTAGTTCGCCGACTCGGCGGGCGCCGCAGGTGCCGAGGGGGCGGCGGTGAAGTCGACCACGATGTCACCCTGGCCCTCTCCGCGCATCGCACGCAGGCGAGACCCCGGAAAGAGCACAGCAAGCGAGGCGGCAGGCACGGCGTTGCCGACCTGGGTCTGGTAGGGCGCTTCGGCCCCGTCGATGACCGTGAGCGTCAAGAGATAGACGTCGTCGCCTGACGGCGCCTTCATGCCCAGCGGCTGCGCCTGCACGAGCACGACCTCGACGGGTCGCCCGGTCTCGAGAATCGAGGCAGCGCTCGACTCGCCCTCGACAGGCTTCACCTGCACCTCGGGCGGAGCCGTCGCGAAATCGAGAGCGATGTTCGCCGGGTTCGCGGGGTCGACGCGCACGGCGACCCCAGCTCGACCCGACGCGAACTGGGGAATGTAGACCCCTTGCACACGCTGGACGGCAGTCGCCTGATAGGGCTCATGACCCTCTCGTAGACCTGCACCGAGAAGGTGCACTTGCGCTCGCGCATACCATTCATGACGCTCATCGACATCGAACTGGCCGAGACCCCCAGGATGTGGCCACGGGCGAGCTCGCCATTCACGAGCAGAGCGTCATCGGGCGAGCCGATGAGTTGTGACAGCCAGCGCATGAGCACCGCATCCTTTCTGCGAAAATGCCCCGTCGGGGCTCTAGACCCCGCTCACCGAATCGTGTGAGACGAGCAGGTCGTCGCTCCCGTCACCGGCGTGGCCACGACGCGATCGGATGGTGTTCGACGCCATCGATGAAAATGCCATGGCGGCGACGGCAATGAGCAGGGGCCACAGCAGGTAGCCGAGGATCAGTGCGTCGGGGTTCAGCGAGATGGCAAGAATCGCCAGCACCACGGCGTACTCGATGATCAACAGCAGCCGTTCTCCGATGGTGAGCCGGGGCGGGCGCCGCAACATGACGGTCGCGTGGTTGATGATGAGCGAGAGCGCGAGGCCCGGAAGCACGAACGACCCGGTGACCAATGCCTGCAGGGTCGGCAACGCGCTCACCTGTCCGCTCAGCTGCAGCGCCCACGCGGCCGCTCCGCCCGCAGCGGCGAGCACGGCGACAACCGGCTGCGACCAGAGCCAGAGCCGATCAGCGGGTGTCATGACTTGCCGAGAAGGTCAGGGCGAATGCGCCGAGTGCGGTCGAGCTGCTGATCGTGACGCCAGGCGGCGACCGCGCCATGGTCGCCGCTGAGCAGAACCGGTGGAACCTGCAGATCACGCCAGGCCGCCGGCTTGGTATATGCGGGGTACTCGAGCAGACCGCTCTCGTGGCTTTCTTCGACCAGGCTCTCGGGATTGCCGACGACACCAGGAACCAAACGGCCGATCGCTTCGATCATGGCCATCGCCGCCACCTCCCCACCGTTCAGCACGTAATCACCCAGACTCAGCGATCGAACCTCGTTGCGCTCAGAGTAGTAGTCGATGACACGTTGGTCGATGCCCTCATAGCGTCCGCAGGCGATGACGAGGTGCTCGCGGCCGGCGAGCTCGCGTGCGACGGTTTGCGTGAACGGATGCCCAGCCGGGCTCGGAACGATCAGCACGCTTCCGTGCCGCAGCAGCGCATCGAGCGCCTCGCCCCAGGGCTCTGGCTTCATGACCATTCCGGCGCCGCCGCCGTAGGGGGTGTCGTCGACGGTGCGATGACGATCGTGAGTGTGCTCTCGCAGATCGTGCACGGCCACGTCGACAAGCCCTGACTGCCGCGCCTTGCCGAGCAGCGAGATGTCGAGCCCGCCGAAGTACTCGGGAAAGATCGAGACGACGTCGATGCGCACGGTATCGAGTCTAGGCAGGTGTAGCGTCTGCCTGCTCTGGGCTGGCCGCGGCGTCATCATCGAGGTCTTCGAAGAGCCCGGGAGGAGGAGTCAGGGTGACGGTGCCAGCAGTGATGTCGACGGCGGGCACCATCGCGGCGACGAAAGGCACGAGCACCTCGCGGTCGGCAGTGCGAATCACCAGCAGGTCTTGGGCCGGAAAGTGCTCGACTCGCGCGATCGTTCCGACCTCGACACCGTCGCGCATCGCACGGAGGCCGACGAGCTGAAAGTCATACCAGGCGTCGGGCTCGTCAGGCTCGTCGGCGACCTGTTCGATCCAAAGAATTGCCTTCACGAGGCTTTCGGCTGCCTCGCGACCGGTCACGCCCTCGAAGAACGCCACGGGCTGCCCGTTGTACCAACGAAGTTCCGTCAGCGTGAGGGTCTTTCCGTGCCAGGGTGAACTCGTCGGAACCTGCAGGGTGAACGCGGCACCGGGAGTGAACCGACGGTCGGGTGCGTCGGTGTAGAGCTCGATCTTCAGCGCGCCCTTGAGCCCGTGGGCCTTGACGAGGCGACCGACCCGCAGTTGCTGTGGGCTGGGGGTGCTCACTGCCGTCGCGTGTCGTCGCCGACGAGGTTGGCGTCGGTGTCGACGACGTCGACCCGCACGCGTCGGCCGTCGGCGAGTGAAGACATCACGGTGCGGAGGGCTTTGGCGGTGCGACCGCCTCGGCCGATCACGCGGCCGAGGTCCTCAGGGTGCACGCGCACCTCGAGGACCTCGCCGCGCGCAGAGCTCTGCGCGACAACGACGACATCGTCAGGGTGATCGACGATTCCCTTGACCAGATGTTCGAGCGTGTCAGCGAGCACAGTCGTCAGGCCTTCTCGGCCTCGGCGTCGTCGGCAGCAGCCTCGGCGGGAGCCTCGTCTGCGGGAGCCTCTGCGGCAGGGGCTTCCTCAGCGGGGGCTGCCTCAGCGGGAGCCTCCTCGGCAGGAGCCTCAGCAGCAGGGGCCTCGTCAGCGACGGCCTCGGCCGGTGCTTCCGCAGGAGTCTCGGCGGCAGGCTCGTCGGCAGCGGGCTTCTCGGCCTCGGGCGCCTTCTCGGCCTCAACGGGCTTCTCGGCCTTGGGCTTGAGCACCGGCTTCTTCTTCTCGTCCATGACGAAGGCCGCCTTGGGCTCGGCGACGCGCACCGTGCTCACAGCGTTCTTGTCGCCCTTGAACTGGCCCCAGTCGCCCGTGAGCTTGAGAATGGCGAGCACCTGCGGGCTCGGCTGTGCGCCGACGCCGAGCCAGTACTGCGCGCGAGCTGAGTCGACCTCGATGTACGAGGGCTCTTCGGTGGGGTGGTACTTGCCGATCTCCTCGATCACGCGACCATCGCGCTTGGTGCGCGAGTCGGCGACGACGATGCGGTAGTACGGTGCACGGATCTTGCCCATGCGCTTGAGACGAATCTTGACAGCCACGTTTCTCCGAAATGTGTGAAGGAAATTGAGTCGCGGCCGCTTGCGTGGGGCACACTCAGCGCGAAAGCTCGTGAGGGGTGCTTGCAGCGCCTGATTAGAGGGTCGGGCGTGCAAGCTCTCGACCGCCTATTCTGGCAGACTTTCGCGACGCCTGCCGCCGCGGGTGCATCGACGCACGCTCGTGACGCTCAGCCGTTGGCCCGATCGCGCCACTCGAGCCACTCGCGCACGACGCTCATGTCGAACTCGGGGCCGTCGAGCCCGAGCGTGAAGAGGGTCGCGCCCGCCTCGTGCAGCTCGTCGGCCTGCTGCATCGTGCGGTCACGCAACTCGACCGACACCTCGATGTCGCTCACGTCGCGCCCGACCGCGTCGCCATGCTCGGCGAGGATGCCCAGCTTGTGCCGCAGGGCCGGCACGTCGGCGAACGAGTGCCAGATATCGGCGTGCTGGGCGACGATGCGCAGCGTCTTCTTCTCTCCCGCTCCCCCGATGAGAATCGGAATACGACGCGTGGGCGGGGGGTTCAGTTCGTCCCAGCGCGACCGGATGATCGGCAGATCGTGAGCCAGAGCATCCAGTCGCCCGCCCACGGTGCCGAACTCGTAGCCGTACTCGACATAGTCGCGCTCGAACCAACCCGATCCGGTGCCGAAAATGAAGCGACCAGTGAAGCCACCCTTCGCGCTGATGTGGTCGATCGTGCGAGCCATGTCGGCCTGCAGGTTCGGGTTGCGGTAGCTGTTGCAGTTGACGAGAGCAGCGAGCTCGGCGTGCGTGGTCTGCTCGGCCAGCGCCGCGAGCATCGTCCACGACTCGAAGTGCAGGCCGTTGGGCTCACCGTAGAGCGGAAAGAAGTGGTCCCAGTTGAAGATCACATCGACCCCGACGGCATCGAGCTCGGCGGCGGCGTGCCGAATGCGGTCGTAGGGACTGTGCTGGGGTCGCAGCTGCACGCCGAGGCGCACGGGTCGAGTCGTCATGCCTTTCAGCCTACGGTCGCACGTGCGGGCGCTGTGCGCACCCACGGGCTCGCCGCCTCGAGCTGGGCCGCGACGCTCAGCAACAGCGCCTCGCCAGCGCCCGCGGCGGCGGGATGCGCCACCAGCTGCACAGCAAGTGGCACCTGCGCGCCATCGTGCCACCCCGCCGGTACCGCTGCGGCCGGCCAGCCGAGCAGGTTCCACAGCGCCGCGTAGGGCGCGTAGCCGATGTTGGCGCGCAGGTTCGCTACCCAGCCGCGCTTCGACCAACCGTCAGCGAGGGGGCCTGGCTGAGCGAGGCCGGGGGTGAGAATCACGTCGACGTCAGCCGTGGCCGCCTCGACCTTGACGCGCAGGCGGTCGACGGGGCCGGGGCGCAGACCGCCGAGTCGCTTCAGCCGTCGGCCCGCGCGCACGTGAGCGCGCACGCGCGGCTCGAGATCGCGGTCGCTCAGACCCTCGTACGCGGCATCATCGGCCGCCCCGGCGAACCAGCGCGCGAGCACCGGCAGCGGATCGGCCGGGTAGGGAATGCGCAGGTCAACCACCTCGTGGCCGGCGGCCCGCAGCGTGTCGGCCGCGCGGTCGGCGGCGGCCTTCCACTGCGGGTCGAGTGTCGCGAGGGGAGTCGGGATGCCCGTCGCGACCCCGACGCGCAGCAGGCGCTCGGGCATCCGCACCTCGGCGAGCTCGGGGCGGCCCGCCATGACCGAGAGCACGAGCGCGGCATCTGCCACCGTGGTCGCGAGCGGGCCGTTCTCGCTCATGCCGAACCAGCTGTGCGCGCCCATGTCGGCGGGCACAAGCCCCGAGCCAGGTTTGATGCCGACAAGCCCGCAGTTAGCGGCGGGGATGCGGATCGACCCCATGCCGTCAGCGGCATGAGCGATGGCGACCATGCCGCTCGCGACCGCGGCCGCCGAGCCGCCCGACGAACCGCCCGAGGTGCGCTCAGGGTTGAAGGGATTGCGGGTCGTGCCATACACCGAGTCGGTCGTGCCGAACACGCACAGCTCGGGCACCCGCGTGATGCCCACGACGACAGCGCCCGCTGCCCGCAAGCGCGTGACGACCTCGTGGTCGGCGGGGCGCGGCTCGGCACTCGTGGCCGCGCTGCCCTCGCGCATCGGCTCACCGGAGACGGGAATGTTGTCTTTGATGGCGATCGGCACGCCGGCCAGCGGCAGGTGCTCGCCCGCCGCGACCCGAGCATCCACCGCAGCGGCTTCGGCGAGCGCTTTCTCGGCGCGCACGACCTGAAACGCCCCCAGTGCGGGGTCGAGCTC
>JBBQKE010000102.1:0-6141 GCA_038326585.1 Actinomycetales bacterium
CTCGTTGCGCACGCGGCCATCCTGAATCTCGATCGCGCGAGTGATGGTGTCAGAATCGGCCCACGACGCCGGGCCCTCCATGACGGTGCGCAGAAACGGCATGACTGCTTCGCTGATCTCCCAGGTGGTCGAGTTCCAGAGCAGCGAGGGGCTGTGGTCGACGGCGTAGTAGTTCGTCGAGTCGCCGACCGTGAACATCGGTTCGGCGAACGAGTTCGGCCTGGCCCACTCGAAGCCCATGCCTTCGTCGACCGAGACATCGATAATGAGGCTGCCCGGGCGGAAGGCGCCCAGATCTGCCGTGCGCAGATAGGTGAGGGGGTCGTTCGGGTCTTGCAGCGTGCAGTTCACGACGATGTCGCTCTCGGCGAGGTAGGCCGGCAGGTCGACGGGGCCGTCATCGGTGTTGACCGTGCTCGCGAACGGCGATTCGTCGCCGTGCTCGAACTGGATGATGTCGACCGAGGGAATCGGGGAGCCGACCGCGGCGACGTCGCGATTCGTCAGCACCCGCACATCGAGGATGCCGTGGGCATTGAGCGCCGTCACCGCACCGCGCGCGGTCGCTCCGAATCCGATCACGACCGCGGTGAGGCGACGGCCGTAGTCGCCCGTCGAGCCGCACAGTTGCAAGGCGTGGATGACCGAGCAGTAGCCGGCCAGCTCGTTGTTCTTGTGGAAGACGTGCAGGCCGAAGCTGCCGTCGTCACGCCAGTGATTCATGGCCTCCCACGCGATGAGGGTCAAACTCTTGTCGATCGCGAGCTGGGTGATCGCACGGTCTTGCACGCAGTGCGGCCAGCCCCACAGCACGTGGCCGTCGCGAAGATCCGCGAGGTCGGCGGCCTGCGGCTTCGGCAGCAGCACAACGTCAGCGCGGGCGATGACTTCGGCCCGATCGGCCATGGCTGCCACGAGCGGCTCGAGCTCAGCATCCGCGATGCCGAACCGTGCCCCGTACCCCCGCTCGAGAGTCATGTTCGCGCGCAGGTCGGCGTCGATGCGCTCGAGGTGACCGGGGTGAATGGGCAGGCGCCGCTCGTCGGGCTTGCGCGAGGTCGCCATGACCCCGAGGTGCAGCAGGGAAGGAGCAGCGTCAGTCGAGGTCATACTCCACTGTAGAGCGGGCGACGCAGGCCCGAGCGGCTCAGGCTACGCCGCGCGCGCCTCGGCAGCGAAAGCCTCGATCGCCGCGAGCAATGACGCCTCATCGACGTAGAGGTGCCCGGTGATGCCGATCGACTCGGCGCCCTCGATGTTCTCGGTGCGGTCATCCGTGAAGAAGGTGTTCGCGGCGGTCGCGCCGTAATGGGCGATGATGCGCTCATAGACCACTGGCTCGGGCTTGCGCGCACCGAAGGCAGCCGAGGCGTGCATGTGTTCGCGCCCCATGATGGGCACGAGTTCAGGAGCGACCTCGTGCAGGTGGTGGTGGATGAGGATGCCGTTGTTGGTCAGAAGCGCGACCTGCCCGAGCTCGGCGGCGCGGCGCACGGCGTCGAGGGCGGCGGGCCGCGCGTGCGTCGCCTCGGCGCGGATGCGCACCCAGTCTTCGCGCGACACGGAAGCATCGATGACGTCGGTGACTCGAGTCAGGTATTCGTCGGGGTCGCTGGGGTCGCCGGCCTCGGCCTCCCACTCCATGCCGCTGATCCACCAGCGGCGGCGCAGCTCGTGCAGATCGTGGCCGGTGATCTCGGTGAGTGACTGCATGCGGGCGCGCCAGTCGTAGTCATAGAGAACGTCGTCCATGTCGAACACGAAGAGCAGGGTCACGCCGCCCAGTCTGCCCCAGTACGATGAACGCATCATGACCACCGTGTACGACTGCTCGATCGAGAGCGAGCTGCTCGAGGGTCTTCGGGCGGCACGCGGCGCCATCGGCCGCGGCGAGCTCGTCGTGCTGCCGACCGACACCGTCTACGGCCTGGCGGCCGACGCCTTTCGCGCCGAAGCCGTGCAGCGCCTGCTCGACGCGAAAGAGCGCGGGCGCGATGCGCCACCGCCGGTGCTGATTCCGGGCATTCCGACCCTCAATGCGCTCGCCGAAAACGTGCCTCTCGCGGTCGAGAAGCTCGTGAAAGAGTTCTGGCCCGGCGGCCTCACCGTCATCGTCGAGGCGCGCGAGTCGTTGCTCTGGGATCTGGGCGAGACCAAGGGCACCGTCGCCCTGCGCATGCCCGACAACCGCCACGCCCTGCACTTGCTCGCCGACACCGGCCCGCTCGCCGTCTCGAGTGCCAACATCAGCGGGATGCCCGCCGCCCGCACCGCGGCTGACGCGCTCGAGATGCTCGGCGACCGCGTGAGCGTGTATCTCGACGGTGGCACGGTCGGACTCGAGGTCGAACCCGGTCGCGACCAGGCCTCGACCATCGTCGACGCCACGAGCCTGCACTTGCCCGAGGGCAAGCTGCGCATCGTGCGCCACGGAGTCATCGCGGCCGACGAGATCGCGCGCGTCGTCGGCGCGGAGCTCGTGGCGTGACGTTCTACCTGCTCGTCGCGCTCATCGCCGGGCTCGTGAGCTTCGGCGCATCGTGGGCAGTGCTGCGTCTCGGTCATCGCTTCAAGCTGTATCCGGGCATTCGCGAGCGTGACGTGCACACGACGCCCACGCCACGGTTGGGTGGCATCGCGATCGTCGTCGGTATCGTCGTCGCGCTGGCGATCGCGTCGCAGATCAGCTGGTTCAGCCTCGTGTTCGCCGACCCCTTTCCGATCATCGCGATCGTCGCCTCGGCGCTCGTCATGCTCGCGATCGGAGTGATCGACGACTTGTGGGACCTCGACTGGATGACCAAGCTCGCGGGCCAATTGCTCGTTGCCGGCTTCCTCGCGTGGTCGAGCCTGCAAATCGTCTCCCTGCCCATCGGCCCTGACTCGGGCATCACCATCCTGTCGCCGACGATGTCGCTCGTCATCACCGTGCTCGCCGTCGTGCTCGTGATGAACGCCGTGAACTTCATCGACGGTCTTGACGGACTCGTGGCAGGCGTAACGATCATCGCCGGCTCGGTCTTCTTCATCTACAGCTACCTGCTGTCGATCGACACGGCGCAGACCGCTTTCAACCTGGCGTCGCTCGTCATGGCGGTGCTGCTCGGTGCCACCGCCGGCTTCTTGCCGTTCAACTGGCACCCCGCCAAGATCTTCATGGGCGACGGGGGAGCCCTGGTCGTCGGAATGCTCATGGCGGTCTCGACCATTTCGGTGACGGGGCAGATCGATCCGGGCATCGACCGCAGCCAGTTGGTGCCGGCGTTCATTCCGCTCGTGCTGCCGTTGGCGGTGCTCGTGGTGCCTCTGCTCGACTTTGGTCTCGCCGTGCTGCGGCGACTGCGCGCGGGCAAATCACCCTTCAGCGCCGATCGCAAGCACCTTCACCACCGACTGCTCGACATGGGCCACTCGCACTTCCACGCGGTGCTGATCTTCTACGGCTGGACCACCGTCGTTGCGGTCGGCGCTCTCATGTTCTTGTTTGTGGCATGGTGGTGGGCCCTCACCGCGATCATCATCGGGCTCATCGTGTGCGCGGCCTTCACCCTTGCGCCGCTCAGCCGACGCAAGCGCATCGAGGCGGCCGCGCAGTCGGCGCGTGACAGTGAGGTCACCCTCGCCCGGTACGACCCGCTGGATGCTGCTGCCCCCGATGAGCTTGATGACGCAGAATTCGCCGACAGTGATCTCACCCGTTCCGCACTCGCGTCTGACGATCACACCGCATCCCACCAGAAGGGCCCCCGATGACGAGTTCTGCCGCCCCCCGCCCGTCGAGTGCTGCACCCGCGCTGCGCCTCTCGTTGCTCTACGGAGGAGCCCTGACCTTTGCGATCGCGATCGTCGGCAGCGTGGTCGGGGCGCTCGTCGCCGAGCTGCCTGGGCTCGTGAGCGCCCTCATCGGGGCGGGGATGGCATTCGTGTTCCTCGGGCTGACCGCAGCGAGCATCCTCGTCGCTGATCGCGTCACGGGCAGCGACCTGCTGTCACCCGCCTATTTCGGCATTGTGATCGGGTCGTGGATCCTCAAGTTCATTGCCTTCCTGGCTCTGGTCATCACCCTGCGCGATGCCCCTTTGGTCGAGCCGACCGTGCTGTTCATCACGCTCGTCGTCGCCGTCGTCGGTGGCCTGGTGACCGACATCGTCGCGGTATCCCGGTCGCGCGTTCCCTATGTGAGCGACGTGCGCCTGCCGAGCAAAGACGAGATTCCCGACCTCTGATCGGTGTCGGCGCATGCCGCCCCACCGTGCGCGACGAAGCCTGAGGCTGGGTTCATCGATCACCTTTTCTCTTGGTAGGGTTGAACAACCGCCGCCAATCGCCGCGATCACACTTGTGTCGCCCCGATGCTGGAGACTCCCCTGAGCGCTGTTGCCCTGATCCCCATCCTCGCCTTCGCGACCGCTCCCGTAACGGATGCCCCGGAGTTCAAGGGTCCGTCGATCCTCGACTTCTTCCCGCCGGCGATCTTCTTCGAAGGCAACGAGTTCTTCGAGATGAACCGCATCATGTTGCTTCGGCTCGTGATCGTGGCGCTCATCTTCCTGCTGTTCTGGCTGGGCACGCGCAAGATGCAGCTCGTTCCTGGTCGCTTCCAGGGCACGATCGAGCTGGGGCTCGAGTTCGTGCGCAAGAGCATCGTTGAAGACCTGCTCGGTCAGAAAGACGGCAAGCGCTTCTTGCCGCTCATCACCACGATGTTCTTCCTCGTGCTGTTCATGAACCTGACCGGCATCGTGCCGGGCATCAACATCGCCGGCACCTCGGTCATCGGCTTGCCGCTCGTGCTCGCCATCGCGGCCTACATCGCGTTCGTCTGGGCTGGGTTGCGCAAGCACCCGCTGACGTTCTTGCGCAACGCGCTCTTCCCGCCCGGCGTGCCGTGGCCGCTCTACATCATCGTGACGCCGATCGAGTTCATCTCGATGTTCATCCTCCGCCCGGTGACGCTCACGCTCCGTCTGCTGATGAACATGATCGTCGGCCACCTGCTGCTCGTGCTCTTCTTCTCGGCGACCGCGTTCTTCATGGTCGAGCTGGGCGGCTGGTGGATCGCCGCGAGCGCCGTGACCCTCGCCTTCGGCACCGCGTTCACGTTCTTCGAGATTCTCGTCTCGGTGCTGCAGGCCTACGTCTTCGCCCTCTTGACCACTGTCTATATTCAGCTCGCGCTGGCAGACGAACACTAACGACCCGGAGCCGGGCAGCCGCTCGGCTCACTTCGCAACGGAAGGAAACACCCCTCGTGGACGCAAACACGGTTCTCGCTGAGATCAACGGCAACATCGCGACCGTCGGCTATGGCCTCTCGGCCATCGGTGCCGGTATCGGTGTCGGCCTGGTCGTCGGCAAGACGATCGAGTCGGTCGCGCGCCAGCCCGAACTGCAGGGCCGCCTCACGGTGCTCATGTACATCGGTATCGCCTTCACCGAAGCACTCGCGTTCATTGGTATCGCGACGTACTTCATCTTCACCAACTAAGAGAGCCCCTCATGCTCGCAGAGCTCATCATTGCGGCCGAAGAGACGCCGAACCCGCTGCTTCCGGCGTGGTACGACATCGTCTACTCGCTCATTCCGTTCATCCTCGTCTTGCTGCTGTTCTGGCGTGTCGTGCTGCCTCGTATGCAGAAGATGCTCGACGAGCGCGCCGCACTCATCGAGGGTGGCATCGAGAAGGCCGAATCGGCTCAGGCCGAGGCGAAGGCTGCCCTCGAGGAGTACAACAAGCTGCTCGCCGAGGCGCGTGCCGAGGCCGCGACGATTCGCGAGAAGGCCCGCGCTGAGGGTGGCGTGATTCTCGCCGAGCTCAAAGAGCAGGCGCAGGCAGAGGCAGCCCGTGTGACGGCCACCGCGCAGCAGCAGATCGAAGCCGAGCGCCAGGCGGCCCTCGTCTCGTTGCGTGCCGAGGTCGGCACGCTCGCGCTCGACCTCGCCAGCGGCGTCATCGGAGAGAGCCTCAACGACGACAAGCGCGCAACCTCGCTCGTCGATCGCTTCTTGGCCGACCTCGAGAGCGACTCCGCCTCGTCGACGAAGGCGAGCAAGTAAACGATGGGTTCCGCGACGCGCAGCGCTCTCGATTCAGCGCGCACCGCTCTGACGGCCGCGAAGGGCATCGACCTCGCGGCCGGG
>JBBQKE010000103.1:0-6134 GCA_038326585.1 Actinomycetales bacterium
TCCGGCCCGATCTTCGCGGCGGTGCTGGAGTGGCGCCTGCACCGGCAGCGATTGACGGCGCGGTGGATGCTGAGCGCGAGCATCGCCATCGCCGGGGTAGCTCTGCTCGTGGTCGGCGGGCACGGCGCGGGGTCGCCGGTCGACTCCGCGACCATCCCGGCGGGCGTCGCGCTCGGTCTCGTGGCCGGAGCGGGATACGCACTTTTCACGCTCGCGTCGGGCACGGTCATCCGCGGTGGCCACAGCGGGCGCGCCACGATGGGGGCCGCGTTCGGTCTCGCGGCCATCCCGCTCGCGGTCGTGCTGCTGGTCGTCGGTGCGCCCCTGCTCGCGAGCCTGCAGAACGTCGGGCTGGCCGCCTACCTCGCGATCGGACCGATGTTTCTCGCCTACCTGTTCTTCGGCTGGGGAATCCGCTCCTTGCGCTCGAGCTCGGTCACGGTCATCACCCTGCTTGAGCCGCTCGTGGCGACGTTGCTGGCGATCGCGATAGTTGGCGAGCGACTCGAGCCACTCGGGTGGGTAGGGCTCGCGTTGATCCTGCTCGGCGTAGCTGTGCTCTCCTCGGCTCGGCAACCGCGACTCGTGCCCTGACCCCCCTATCATCGGGGCATGGTCGACGACGAGCAGCCCGAGAACGGGGCGGAATCCGCGCCTCTTGCTGGCCCCCGCCGGTCGACGTTCACGCCTCCGCCCAGCGGCGTGAACTACGACCCCTCCCAGACAGACGACGACGCGCTGGCCGCCGCGCTGTCGCAGCAGTTCGCGCGACCGGCACCCGCTCGCGAGGCCGGGCCCGAGCCTGAACCTGAGTCGTCGCCCGTTGTCGCGCCGGCCCCGTTGCCCGAACCCGCTGTCGACGCTCAGCCGAGCTGGCAGTCCGACCCTTCGCCGAGCATCCCGCCCCCGCCGCAACGGCAATCGCTCTCTGACGCCGAGTTGCTCGCCGCCGCCGACCTCGATGCGCCCGACCACGACACGAGCTCGCTGCTCGATCTGGTCGAGCGAGAGCTGCAGCTGCGGCACGAAGAAGCTGAGCAGCTCGCCGACTGGGAACAGCAGGTGCGGCAAGCGGCAGGGCCCGAGGCCGAGCAGCTGGTCTCTGAGGTGCGGTCGCAGTTCACCGGGGTCATTCCGATCGTGGCCCCGGCGGCATCCGTGGCCTCGCCGCCCCCCGCGCCGACGACCGAGACTGCATCGCCCCCCGTCGAGTCTGCTGTGCCCGCACCGCAACCACCCCCGGCGCCCACGGGCCTCGAGCTCGATCTTGCGCTCGCCGACGCCCCGCCCCCTTTGGGTGCTGCCGTGACGGCAGTTCCACCGCCACCCGGCTCTGTGCCTGCGCCGCCTCCGCTGGTCGAGCCAAGCCCACCCGACGGTGCCCCGACCGTCGTGAGCGCGCCGACCCAGTTCGAGGCGCTGCTCGCTGCCGCCGATGCCGCCACGGGTGAGACCGCCGCCGCGACCCCCTGGGCCGAGCCAGTCGACAGCACTGAGCTTCCCTGGCGTATGGAAGAGCCGAGCGAGCTCGATGCCGCACCGCTCGCCGATGCTGAACCCACGAGTGCCGAGCCCCTCGATCAGCAGCGCGACGACACCCCGGAGGCGGCGACTCGGGCTCCGCGCGTCGAGGTCGTCGCGCTCGAGCCGACGCCCGCCGAGCAGCGCACCGGTCGGTCGATTCGACTTTTCTGGTTGTGGTTCGCCGTCAACGCCTCGATCGTCAGCGTCGCCCTCGGCGCCGTGCTGTTGGGCCTGGGCATGAGTCTGCGCCAGACGATTCTCGCTGCGCTGATCGGCGTCGCGATGTCGTTCTTGCCGCTCGGTCTCGGCACCCTCGCGAGCAAGTGGAGCGGTCAGCCCACCATGGTCGTCTCGCGCGCCACGTTCGGCACCGCGGGTAACGTTATCCCCGCCCTGCTCGCCGTGGTGACGCGCCTGGTCTGGGCGGCCGCCTTGCTCTGGATGCTCGGCACAGGCGTTGCCGAGGTTCTCGTCGGCGGTGCCGTGGTCGAAGGCTTGAATCGCCTCGACCTGTCTCTCGCCATCTCTGGCGCCGCGCTGGTGATCGCGGCGGTCATCGCAGGGCTCGGCTTCCGAGCGATCGCCGTCCTCGGTGCGGTGGTCTCCGTGCTGGGCGTCATTCTCGTCGCCGGACTCATCGCGCTCACGGTGCCGTACGTCGACCTCAACGCGGCGCTCTCGGTTCCCGATGGGCCGTGGATGCTCATGGCGAGCGGCGCGGTGCTCGTGTTCAGCGTGGTCGGTCTCGCCTGGGCCAACAGCAGCGGCGACCTCGCCCGCTATCAGGCCAAGGGCACCGCGGGTTCAGCCGCCGTGCTCTTCACGTCGTTCGGCGTGACGGTTCCCGCCTTCGCGCTCATCAGTTGGGGAGCCCTGCTCGCGGCATCGAACCCGTTCGTCGCCGAGGGGCTCGTCGGCAATCCGGTCGACATCGTCGCGCGCATGCTTCCGCTCTGGTACCCGGTGCCGCTCGTGCTCGCCGTGGCCCTCGGGCTTCTCGCGGCGGCCACGCTGGCGCTGTACTCGGGCGGGTTCGCGTTGCTCGCGGTGGGCATCCGCACCCCTCGCACGGTCGCGGTGGTGATCGGAGTCGTGCTCACGGCCGGGGCGACGGTCGCACTGGCTCTGGTGGTACCCGATGTCACGTCGTTGTTCCGCGATGTCGTGACGACGCTCGCCGTGCCGGTGGCCGCGTGGGCGGGCATCTTCGGGGCAGAGACCATGATCCGCACTCGTCGAGTGCACTCGCCCTCGCTCCTCACGAGCGGCGGCGTGTATCCCCCCGTGCGATGGGTCAACACGGTGATGCTCGTCGTGATCACGGTGATCGGGTGGGGCTTCACGACGGCAATGCTCGGCGGTCTGCAGTGGCAGGGTTTCCTGTGGCCGTTGCTGGGCGTACCGCTCGATGACCCGCTTGCGGCGGCCGATCTCGGCGTCATGATCGCCCTGGTGCTCGGTCTGCTCACGCCCCTCGTTGCCGGTATACCGTCTCTGCGAGCGCTGCAGACCGCCGAACGTCAGGCCGCCCTGCTCGAGGGCAGCGGTGCGGCCACGGCTGCGATCACGGTGCCGGTGGTCGACGATGCGCCCGCGCCGGTCGTTTCGCCGACCGATGGCGGCCACAGCACGCCGCCGGCCACGCCGTGACGACGCTCGCCGAGGTCGCCGCGGCCGCAGAAAAGTTCTGGCCACTGAGCGGCGCACAAGAGTGGGATGCCCCCGGCCTGCTGAGCGGCGACCCTTCGGCCGCCGTCGCCCACGTGCTGCTCGCCGTCGATGCGGTCGCCGACACGGTCGATGAGGCGGTCGCGCTCGACGCCGACCTGCTGCTCGTTCATCACCCGCTGCTTATGCGTGGCGTCACGACCGTCGCTGAGTCGACGGCGAAGGGTGCGCTGCTGGTCCGCCTGATCCGGGGCAACTGCGCGCTGTACAGCGCGCACACCAACGCCGACATCGTCGCGACGGGAACGAGCGCGCGTCTCGCCGAACTCCTCGGGCTGACGGATGCGGTGCCGATCGTCGAGACCGCGCCCGGCGTGGGCCTCGGTCGCGTCGGGGCGCTGCCTGAGCCGACGACGCTCGGCGCCCTCGCGCGACGGCTCGCGGGCATCCTGCCGTCCACGGCGACGGGTGTGCGAGTGGCGGGAGAGTTCGACCGGCCCGTGTCGCGCGTGGCGGTCTGCGGCGGCGCAGGTGACTCGCTGCTCGGCGAGAGCGCCGTGCGAGGCGCTGACGTGTACATCACGGCAGACCTTCGGCACCACCCGGCAAGTGAAGCCGTCGAGACGGCGCGCGTCGCGGGCGGCCCCGCGCTCATGGACATGTCGCACTGGGCGAGCGAGTGGCTGTGGCTCGAGACCGCCGCGGACGAACTGCGCTCTGCACTGCCCGGTGTCGAGGTCGTCGTGAGCGAGCTGCGCACCGACCCGTGGGACTTCGTGGTCGTACAGTAGGGCCTGACCGACTGACGCTTTCGAACCCCGAGGTGAGCCCCGCATGGCCTTGACCGCCAGCCCCGACGCCCAGCGATTGCTGCTCGACGTTCAAGCGCTTGACACGACGCTGCAACAACTGGCGCACCGAGAGCGCACGCTGCCCGAGCGCGACGTCGTCGACACGCTCACAGCCGAGGCTGAGGTGATGCGCGATTTCGTTGTACAGCGACGCGGTGAGCTCGAAGATGCGCGTATCGAGCTGGGACGGGTCGAGAGCGATGTGCAGCTCGTCGAGGCGCGCATCAGCCGCGACAACGGTCGCCTGCAGCAGAGCTCGTCGGTGAAAGACATCCAGGGGCTCGAGCACGAGCTCGAGTCGCTGCGCAGCCGCCTCGGCGACCTCGAAGAGATCGAGCTCTCGGTGATGGAGAAGGTCGAGACGCTCGAGAGCGAGCTGGCATCGGCCACCGCGGCCCTCGACGAGCACCAGGCGACGGTCACCGAGTCGGTGGTCGCTCGCGACGCCGCCCTTGCGGCCATCGCCGCCGAGCGTTCCACGGCGCAGCAGCAGCGAGAGGCCATCGTCTCCATCTTGCCGGCAGACCTGCTTGCCCTGTACGAGAAGCAGCGAGAGCGTTACGGCGTCGGCGCCTCGCACCTGCGGGCTCGCATCTCGAGCGCGAGCGGTGTCGAGCTGACCGGTAGCGATCTCGCGACCGTGCGCACTGCGGCCCCGGATGCCGTGCTCATGTGCCCCGACTCGAACGCGATTCTCGTGCGCACCGACGAGAGCGGCCTGTGACCCGCGAACTGCTCGTCGAGGCCGACGGCGGCTCGCGCGGCAACCCTGGCCCCGCAGCCGGGGGAGCGGTCGTCATCGACCCGGTCAGCGGCGAGGTCCTCGCCGAGGTCGGGGTCTGGGTCGGCACGGCGACCAACAACGTGGCCGAGTACAGCGGCATGCTTGCGGGCGTACGCCGGGCACTCGAGCTCGATCCGGATGCCGAGCTCACGGTGCGCATGGACTCGAAGCTCGTCGTCGAGCAGATGATGGGTAGCTGGAAGGCCAAGCACCCCGCCATGGCCGAGCTCGCCGCCGAAGCGCGGCAGGTGCTAACCGGTACCCCGGTGCGCTTCGAGTGGGTGCCGCGCCTGCAGAACTCGCGCGCCGACGCGTGCGCGAATCAGTCGATGGATGCTCGCGCCTCATTCTCGCGCTGACCAAGCCAACCCACCGCGGTCGCTCAGGCGGTCGCGGTCACTCGAGGTCGAGAAAGTCGATGGCGCGCGAGATGAGGTCTTGCGAGACAGCGGTGATCGACCGCTCGCTCGAAATGGCGTAGGCCCGCAACCGAGCGAAGGCCTCGCTCGTTGTCACGTCGAGCTGCACGCTGAGCATGCCCGTGGCCTGATGCACCTCACGGCGCAACCCCGGGGCGATCGTCGTGTCGCCGCCGGCGAGGGCGCCTTCGCGTGACGCCTCGTTCAAGGCCTCGCGAACGGCCGGAATGGCTACCCACCGCGCAAGGCCGATGGCGGCGCCGACCGCATGAGAGTTGAGCGCCCCTGAGTCGGTGCGATAGAGCCCCACTGCACCGACCGTGGCGTGGCCCATGGTCAGCGGAAAGGCGAACAGTGCGCGCATACCCAGCTTGAGAAGTTGTGACCCGATGACCGGGTTCAAGGCGCTGCTGCCCACATCGCCGACCAATTGCGGAGCCGATTGGGTCGTGGCGTCTGACAGGGGGCCGGTGCCGAGTTCGAGCTCAAGCTCGTCCCAGCGGGTCGCGACGGGATCGGTGGCCGAGATGGTGGACCGGTGGCCGCTGCGATCGACGATCGAGATGACCGCCCCGGTGATGGGCAACTGCACCATGAATGGCTCGCATAGACCCCATGCGCTCTGATGCGACGGACGCGTGCTGTCAGTCGGGTTGTCTTGCGTCATGATGGCTCCCACCCGGTTCACCGGCGGTAACGCCGCCACGAAGGGCGAGAGCGTCGGAAACCCCAGTGTATGGGGTACCGACTGCGGATCAGCGGGAAGGGCGTAGGCTAGCAACACTCGGCTCGCACAACCGGCGCTCTGAGAAACCCGTGCTCTGGTCGCCACCTGTCCCGGGTGAGACCCTGCATCTCTCGACTGCGAGGAAGACACATGAGCGAGAC
>JBBQKE010000104.1:0-6102 GCA_038326585.1 Actinomycetales bacterium
GAAGACGAACACCGGCACGCGTACCGCCTCATCGAGGCCCCAGGCGCTACTGGCCCACACGAGACCGCTCTGCACGAGTTGCAGTGCGGCACCCGCGCCGAGCATCCCGAAGCCCGACCAGCCGAGGCGGGTGCGAGGCAGAGTGCGAAAGCCTGCCGGCTGGGGCGTGGTCGACATGAGTGGGGGCTAGGCCGTCAGTCCGAGTCGATCCATGCGACGCGTGTGCTCGGCGATGAGTTCAGTGAACACCGGCTCGATCTGCGCCTCGTCTTTCGTGCGGTCGTCGTGCAGCACGAGGGCCGAGCGTGCCTGCAGCATGGTGTCGCCGACGAGCCGACGGCACCACAGCGCCAGTCGAGACGACAGTCGAGGATTCGCGGCGATGGCGCGCTCGACGATGCGGTGCAGGGGCGCGTGCGCGTCACCCTTGGCGAGGGCCTGTGCGACGCGATCGCCGGGCTCGCCCACGAGGCCGACCGACAGGCTGATCCAGAAGTCGGTGAGAAAGCCGATGGTGACATGAGCGCTCGCGACTTGCTCGTACCATTCCCCACCCATGGTGCGGCGCTTGAACTCTTCGACGCCTTCGAGGTGCGGCTGCATGACATCAGTCTTGTCGAGGCGCAGCCGCTCGAGCTCGGCGGCGAGCGCACGGTAGCGGTCGAGCACGATGCCGACCACGTGCGCGAGGGCGTCTTTGTCGGCCACCCGCGGCGCGTTCGACATGGCCTCAGTGAGCTGCTCGATGAAGATCAGGTGCAGCGCCGCGCAGTGCCCGAGAAACACGTCAGAGGGCGGGGCTAGCTCACCCAGATCGACCCGCAGCGCCGCGACAGCGGTGTCGCGAGGGGTCAGGGTCGGCGCCTCGACTCGCGAGCGCTGCCGTCTCATCCACGAAGCCACGCGCACAGCCTACGTGTTCGGGCGGGCCCGCCAGCATAGGCCCGCTAAACTGGCTTTCACTTCAACAGACGACAGGCGACACACCACCGTGACTTTCTCAGATCTGGGCATTGAGCCCGACATGGTCGAGGCGCTGGCGGCAAAGGGCATTCTGAGCCCTTTCCCCATCCAGGAGCAGACCATTCCCCTGGCCCTCAGCGGCCAAGACATCATCGGCCAGGCCAAGACCGGCACTGGCAAGACCTTCGGTTTCGGGCTTCCGCTCATCCAGCACCTCGGTCTGCACCCCGAACCCGGCGTCAAGGCCCTCGTCGTCGTGCCCACGCGCGAACTGTGCGTGCAGGTCACGCAAGACCTCGAGCTCGCCTCAGCGAACCGCGACGTCAAGATCGTGTCGATTTACGGCGGCAAGGCTTACGAGGGCCAGATCGAGCAACTCAAGGCGGGCGCGCAGATTGTCATCGGCACGCCCGGCCGCCTGCTCGACCTTGCGAGCCAGCGACTGCTGAGCCTCGCCAACGTCGAGGTCATGGTGCTCGACGAGGCAGACAAGATGCTCGACCTCGGGTTCTTGAGCGACATCGAGAAGCTCTTCGCGCAGACCCAGCCGACGCGTCACACCATGCTGTTCTCGGCGACCATGCCCGGCCCGATCGTTGCCCTGGCACGCCGCTTCATGACGCGCCCCATTCACATTCGCGCGACCGACCCCGACGAGGGGCTCACGCAGGCGAACATCAAGCACGTGGTCTATCGGGCGCACGCGCTCGACAAAGACGAGGTCGTCGGCCGCATTCTGCAGGCCGACGGTCGCGGCAAGACCATCATCTTCACGCGCACCAAGCGTGCCGCCGCCAAGCTCGTCGAAGAACTCAACGACCGCGGCTACAACGCGGCCGCCGTGCACGGCGACTTGAACCAAGAACAGCGCGAGCGCGCGATGGCCGCCTTCAAGGCGGGCAAGAAAGACATTCTCATCGCCACGGATGTTGCCGCCCGCGGTATCGACGTCAACGACGTCACGCACGTGATCAACCACACGGTTCCGGATGACCACGACACCTACCTGCACCGCGCCGGTCGCACCGGCCGTGCCGGCAAGACCGGCATCGCCGTGACCTTCGTCGACTGGGCCGACATGCACAAGTGGGCACTCATCAACCGGGCCCTCGAGATGAACCAGCCCGATCCGGTCGAGACCTACAGCTCGTCGCCGCACCTCTACGAAGACCTCGACATTCCGCAGGGCTCGAAGGGCCGCCTCAAGGCGACCCCGATTCCGCGCGTCGAGCGCGAAGCCTCGCACCCGCCGCGCGAACGCAGCCGCAGCGGGTCGAGCGGGCCGGGCAGTTCTGGCGGCGCAAGCGGTGGTGGCGGTCGCGGAGGTCGGCAAGGGTCCGGTCGACCGGCCGAGAGCAGCTCATCGTCGAGCGACGGAGCACCTCGTGCCGAAGGCTCGGGCACGCCTCGTCGTCGTCGCCGGCGCCGCACGGGTGGCGGAGCATCCGGAGCCGACGGGTCAGCCGCCGCGAATTGAGCCTTCCCGCGTCGACGAAGCTCATCATCGGGCTGCTGCTCGGGTCGACCTTCGTCGTCATTCTCAATGAAACGCTCATGGGCGTCGCTATTCCGACGCTCATCGAGTCGCTCGGCATCACCGCGTCACTCGCGCAGTGGCTGACGACGGCGTTCATGCTCACCCTCGCGGTCGTGATTCCGATCACGGGCTACCTGCTGCAGCGGTTCCAGACGCGGCCGATGTTCCTGCTCGCGATGAGCCTGTTCACGATCGGCACGGTCATCGGCGCGCTTGCGCCCGGCTTCGAGGTGCTGCTGCTCGCGCGCGTCGTGCAGGCCGCCGGAACCGGCATCATCTTCCCGCTGCTGTTCACCACCGTGTTCGGTCTCGTGCCGCCCGACCGCCGCGGTCGTGTGGTCGGGCTCATCTCGACCGTCATCGCGGTGGCTCCCGCCTTCGGCCCCAGCGTCTCGGGTCTGATTCTGAGCTTCGCCGACTGGCGCTGGCTGTTCATCACGATGATTCCGATCGCCGTGACGGCGCTCATCATCGGCGCCTTCCGCGTCGTCAACATCGGCGAACCGCGCCCCGGCCGACTCGATGTTCTCTCGGTGTTCCTCTCCATCCCCGGCTTCGGCGGCCTCGTGTTTGGCCTCGCCCAGCTCGGCGATGTCGGTCGCGCGCCGGCGAGTGAACGGGCGGATGCCACGACCGCAGCGGTCACCGCCCTCGTCATCGGGCTCGTCGCGCTCGGGCTCTTCGTCTGGCGCCAGATCAGACTGCAGCGCACCGACGCCGCGCTGCTCGACCTGCGCACCTTTCAGCAGCGGCAGTTCGCTGTGTCGATCGCCATCGTCATGGTCGCCGCGATGGCGCTCTTCGGCGCGATCATCCTGATTCCACTCTTTGTGCAAGACGTGATCGGGGCGACCGCGCTGGTCTCGGGGCTCATCATCCTGCCCGGCGCGCTACTGCAGGGCCTTCTCGCCCCCTGGATCGGCCGGCGCTACGACGCCGTCGGCCCCACGACTCTCGTGCTGCCCGGCGCCGTGCTGCTCTCGACCTCGATGTGGGGCATGGCCATGCTCACGGCCTCGACACCGCTGTGGCTCATCGCATTCGCGAACGTCGGCCTGAGCCTCGGGCTCGCGCTACTCTTCACTCCCCTGCTCACCAACGGGCTCTCGGCCCTTCCGCCGCACCTCAACTCGCACGGCAGCGCCATTGTCGGCACGATGCAGCAGGTGGCGGGGGCCGCCGGTATCGCGCTCTTCATCTCGATCGCTGCGGCGTTCGGCGGCAGTGGGCCAAACGAGGCCTCGGTCACGGGCGAGGGCGTGCGGGCTGCTTTTACGGTCGGTGCGATCATCGCAACGCTCGTCATCCCGGCCGTGTTCCTGGTGCGGCGCACGCCGACAACGGCCCCCGAACCGGCGTTGGCCACGTAGTGCGGCCGGCGTAGGGTCGTCTCAACACCCACGCACACGCCCGCACACGCGCAACTTGCGTGTTATAGAGAGATGTCTCTATTATTGGGTTATGGGCCGTCCTGCGAAATACTCAAAGGAACAGATTCTCGACGCTGCCGCAATATTGACCGCCCGCGGGGGGCCCACGGCGGCGACGGTCGTGGCCATTGCTGAGGCGCTCGGCGCCCCCTCGGGTTCGATTTATCACCTCTTTCCTTCCCGAGATCTCATTGTGGCGACGCTGTGGATTCGCACGGTGCGCCGGTTTCAGAGCGGATACCTCGACGCCCTCGCCCACCCCGACGTTCGTACCGCGCGCGATCGCGCGGTGCTGCACGTTCTTCGCTGGTCAGCGCAGAATCCTGACGACGCGAGGGTGTTGACGCTTCACAGCCGCGTAGAACTGCTCGAGGCGTGGCCAGTCGAGTTAGGCGCGGAGTTAGAGACGCTCAATGACGCCGTGGAATCAGCCATCGTCGAGCATGTTCGGCTCAGTCGTGGCGCCACGACTGCCGACGCCGTCAGCGCAACCTACTTCGCTCTTGTCGGCATTCCGTACAGTGCCGTGCGCTTCGCCATGAGCGCCGGAGAGCCTCTCGACGGCTGGCTCGAAGCTGCGGTGCTTCGCGCGAGTGCAGCAGTTTTCGACGACCCTATTTTGACCACATCACAGAAAGACACGCCATGACTCACGTCAATGATGTTCACACTCGAACCTTTATCGCCGACGCCAACGAGGTGGGCAGACGACTCGACACGCTAGGAGGTGGGAGCGATGAATTATGGGTCACTGATCTGACTCCCCCCATGATCCTCGATCGGCAGCTTCACATCGGCTCGAGCGGCGGCCATGGGGCCGTGCGCTACCGCGTCGCCAACCACCTACCAGGCCGCAGCGTCGTGTTCGCGTTTGACCCGGCTAGCGGCCTCGACGGAACCCACGGCTTCTCCATTAAGCAGGAGGGCACCGCCGTCACCATCCGCCATGACCTCGACGCGGCGGTGTCGGGAGTGGTGCGCCTGCTGTGGAAGCCGCTCGTCTTGCCCATCCACAGCGGCGTGATCGAAGACATTTTTGATCATCTCGAACGCGAACTCACTGGGACCGCGCGGCGGCACCGCCCCACCAGCGCGGCGCTGCGGTGGTGGGCGAAGCGAATAGCCGCAGCAGGGCTCTGATCTCGGTCAGGTGCGCACAGGCGGCACGCCGCGCGTCGCCGCCGCGATGATGCGCTCGAGCACCTCGGGCGTGGTCGTGTTTTCGGCGAGACGGTTCGGCTTGCCCTCGCCGTGATAGTCGCTCGACCCCGTCTGCACCAGGCCGAACTGCTCGGCCAGCTCGATCAGGCGCTCGCGACCTTCGGGCGTGTTCTCGCGGTGGCCGACCTCGAGGCCCACGAGTCCGACCTCGACGAGCTGGGCGAGTGACTTCTCGTCGACGACGGCCTCGCGGCCGCGGGTGGCGGGATGTGCGAGTACCGGGGCTCCGCCGGCTTCAGCGAGCATCCGCACGCCGTCGAGAACGGTCGGGGCCTCATGGGGCAGGTAGTAGCCGCCCGTGAAGTGCAGGATCGACTCGAAAGCGGCGCTGCGGTTCGGCACGATGCCGCGCGCGACGAGCGCGTCGGCGATGTGGGGGCGGCCGATGCTCACGCCGCCGCTCTGGGCGAGCACGTCAGCCCAGGTGATGTCGAAGTCTTCGGCGAGGCGCGTGACCATGCGCTCCGCACGGCCGAGGCGGTCATCGCGCGTGCGTGCGGTCTCGCGCACGACCTCGGCATCATTCGGGTTGAAGAGGTAGCCGAGCACGTGCACGCTGCGCCACTCGTGCCGCGTGCTCAGCTCGATGCCGCGAATGACCTGCAGACCCGTGCCCTCGGCGGCCGTAAGCGCCTCATCCCACCCTGCGGTCGAGTCGTGGTCGGTGATCGCGATGGTGTCGAGCCCGGCGGCGAGCGCCGCCCTGATGAGCTGAGTCGGGGTCTCGGTGCCGTCGCTGACGCTGCTGTGGGTGTGCATGTCGATGGGGCCGCGGGGCATCTCCCCATCGTATTCGGGCGGTGCTGGATGCGCGGCTCGACGTCGCCGCCAGGTCGGGCTGGCGGGCAGTCGCCGGGTCGGCTCAGCCGCGCCCGATAGGGTCAAGCCACCATGATCCGTCGCTTCCTCGCCGCCGTGTTCATCGTCGGCATCGCCGCGGCGTTGCTCGTT
>JBBQKE010000105.1:0-6101 GCA_038326585.1 Actinomycetales bacterium
CTGTTCGCGGCGAGGAGGTCGTCGAACACGAGCAGCGCGGTGGCAGCGAATTTCTTCAGCGGAACAGTGCGGAACACGGCCTCCGCGACGAAACCGAGAGTGCCCTCGCTACCGACGATGAGGTGGGCGAGCATGTCGACCGGGCGCTCGAAGTCGAGGAACGAGTTGAGGCCGTAGCCCATCGTGTTCTTCATCGAGAACAGGCGCCGGATGCTCGCCACCGACTGCGCGTCACCCAGAACGCGCGCCCGCAGCGCCGACAGCCCGGCCCAGAGCTCGGGTTCGGCGAGGCGCAACTGCTCATCAGCATCGGGGGAAGCGGAGTCGATGGTCGTTCCGCTCGCGAGCACGAGGGTCATCGACTCGAGGGTTTGGTAGGTGTTCTGCTCGGTGCCGCACGCCATGCCGCTGGAGTTATTGGCGATGACCCCGCCGATCGTGCAGGCGATCTCGCTCGCCGGGTCAGGACCGAGTCGGCGGCCGTGCCGCGCAAGCCGGGCGTTGACTTGGCGCACAGTCGCACCAGGTTGCACCCGCACACGCTCGCCGCCATTGAGCACCTCGATGCCGCGGAAGGCAGCGCGGGTATCGACCATCAGCTGGTCGGTGACGCCCTGCCCCGAGAGGCTCGTGCCGCCCGAGCGGAAGGTCAGCGGCGTGCTCGCGCGGGTCGCTTCGGCGAGCAGCGCGGCGACCTGCTCGATCGACTCGGGGGTCGCGACGGTGTGCGGGCGCAGCAGGTAGTGGCTCGCATCGTGCGCCATCGCCACCAGGTCGATCGCGCGTTGGGTCGTCGGTGCGGCGGGCGACACGAGAGCCGCCCCACCGGGGGTCACAACGTCGACCCCCAGGGATCCCACTTGGCGGGCATCGGCTGAGGCTGCGCCGCCGTGGTGACCATGGTGATCGCTTCGCCCGACTCGGCCGACTGCTCGGTGCTCTGCATGACATCGAGCACGTGCAGCGCGAGTTCGCCGCTCGCCCGCTCGGGAACGCCCGCGCGAATCGCGCGCGCCAGCTCGACGACGCCCAGGCCGCGCGTCATGCCCGGGCCCTCGGCCGCGTGGCGTTCGGGCTCATCGTCGGGCATCATGCCTGCGCGCCAGATCGTGATCTCGCCGTCGAAGCCGTTCGGGTCGGGCAGCACGAGGGTGCCCTCGGTGCCCGTGATCTCGACGACGCCGACGCGCGGCAGGGGTGACTCGAAGCTGAAAGTGCTCTGCGCGATCTGCCCGGCGGCGGTCTCGTAGAGAGCGGCGACGTTGGTCGGAACCTCGACGGGGAAACGCGTGCCTGCCTTGGGGCCCGAGCCGATGACGCGTTCGGTGCGCGCGCGGGTGCCGCGAGCATCTACTCGTGTGATCGCACCGAGAAGCTGCACGAGCGCGGTCAGGTAGTAGGGGCCCATATCGAACAGCGGGCCGCCGCCGCGGGCGTACAAGAACTCGGGGCTCGGGTGCCAGGCTTCGGGGCCAGATACCTGGAACATGGTCAGCGCGCTCACCGGCTCACCGATCGCGCCCTGCTCGAGCAGGCGGCGGGCGGTCTGCACGCCCGGGCCGAGCACGGTGTCGGGCGCGCACGCGACGCGCAGGTTGCGCTCGACGGCATGGGCGAGCAGGCGACCACCCTCGTCGCGGTCGAGGGCGAAGGGCTTCTCGGTCCAGACGTGCTTGCCGGCGTCGAGGCAGGCCGTCGCGACGGGCGCGTGCGCCGCCGGAATCGTCAGGTTGAGCACGATCTCGATGTCGTCGCGGGCGAGCAGTTCGTCGACCGTGCCGGCACCCGACACCGCGTACTCGTCGGCGCGAGCGCGGGCGCGCGCGATGTCGAGGTCGGCGATCATGCGCACCTCGACGTCACCGGCCTTCGTGAGGTTGTCGAGGTACTGGGTGCTGATGACTCCCGCGCCGATGATGCCGACGCCCACGGGGCCACTCATTCGCCGACCTGCTCAGTGACCCAGCGGGCCGAGGCGGCGATGGCGTCGAGGCCCTCGCCGGGGATGACGTCGAATTCGACGATCGGTCGCGCGTGCGGAGCCGCCGCGAGCACCTCGGCGAGGGGCACGGAGCCGTGCCCGGCGGAGACCTGCTGCTCGACCGTTCCGGCGGGGTCGCCGTCTTTCACGTGGATGGCGACGAGCCGGTCGCCCAGAGCCATCGCGATCTCGGCCGGGTCGACTCCGGCGACGGCCGCCCAGTAGGCGTCGAGCTCGAACAGCACGCGGTGGTCGGTCAGCTCGGCGAGCACGAGCAGGGCGGGCACCCCGTCGACCGAACTGCTGAGCTCGGCGTCGTGGTTGTGGTATCCCACGGCGATGCCGTGCGTCGCGGCCGCCTCGGCGGCTGCCGTGAGTTCGGCGGCGACCTCGGCGATCGACTCACGATCGGCGAATCGCTCGGGCGCCTGGTAGGGCTCGATGATCGTCTGCACGCCCAGCTCTTTTGCTGCTGTGATCGTCTCGGCAGTGCGGGCGAGGATCGATCCGTGCGCCGTCGGGGTCGAGAGACCGTGCGCAGCGAGAGCCTCGCGCACGGCTGCGGGCAGGTCGGGAAGACCGAAGGGCTCGACGGCGGTGAAGCCCATCGCGGCGAGCGCCTCGATCGTGCCGGCGGCATCGGTGTCGAGGTGATCGCGCACCGTGTAGAGCTGCACAGACATTGGGGGTCGCGTCATCGGTTCCTCCGAGATCGTTCGGGGCGAGGCGCCCGAACCTCAATCATATGATCTAAGCCGCACGGCCGCCGAGGGCGTCTTCCGGCTGAAGAGAGGCAGTCGGGATTCCCTCTGACTCCGAGAGTAGCGTGGGGCCATGCCGAGCCCGCTGACCCCCGAGTTGCTCGCGCGCGCCCGGGAGCGCGCCCCCGGCTACGACGAGCGCAACGCGTTCTTCAGCGACGATCTCGACGAGTTGCGAGCAGCGGGCTATCTGGCCGCGCGCAGCCTGAGCGCAGCATCCGCCGACCAGCGTCTGCTCGCTGCTCACGCCCCGGCCACGGCGCTGGGCCTCACGATGCACCTTGTCTGGATGGGCGTCGCGCGCGATCTCGCTGCCGCGGGAGACGACAGCCTCGCCTGGGTGCTCGACGACTGCGAGCGCGGCGAGCTGTTCGCCTTCGCGATCAGCGAGGCCGGTAACGACCGGGTCATGACCGACTCGCTCACCCGCGTCGAGAAGGTCGACGGCGGCTGGGCGTTCACCGGCACGAAGATCTTCACGACGCTGTCGCCCGCCTGGACGCGCCTCGGGCTGCTCGGCCGGCACGATCCCACCGACGGTGGCGAGCCGACCATGGTGCATGGGTTTCTCACGCGCGAAAGCCCGGGAATCGCGATCACGCCCGACTGGAACACCCTGGGCATGCGCGCGACCCAGAGCCACACGACGCACCTCGAGGGCGCGGTGGTGGCCGACGAGCATGTCGCGCGCATCGTGCCCGTGGGCCCCCAACGCGACGCGTATCTACTCGCGATCTCCGCCAACTTTCACACTCTCATCGCGAGCGTCTACGCGGGAATCGCCGATCGTGCGCTCGAGCTCGCGGTCGAGAGCGCGCAGCGCCGCACGAGCCTGCGCAACGACGGAGCGACGCTGGCCCACGACCCCGACCTGCGCTGGCGCATCGCGGATGCTGCGCTCGCCCTCGACGCGCTGGCCCCGCAACTGCAGGCCGTCGCGCGCGATCGCGACCACGGTGTGGATCGCGGAACGCAGTGGTTCCGCGACCTGGCGGGTCTCAAGCACCGCAGCGTCGAGACCGCGCGGCACGTTGTCGACCAGGCGATGCGCATCGCGGGCGGCGGCGCCTACCGCGCCACCGCCGAGCTGAGCCGGCTGCAGCGCGACGTGCTCGCGGGCATCTACCACCCGAGCGACACCGAGGCCGTGCACGCGACGGTCGCCGCCGACCTGCTGGGGCCCCTGCCGTGAGCAAGCCCGAACCGACCGACCTGCCCACTGACGAGCTGTCGGGCCAGATCGAGCTGCGGGTCGGCGCTTACGCGATCGTGCACGACGAGCGCGGCGTGCTGCTCGCGCACTGGCAAGACCGTTCGCTCGGCGGATGGACGCTGCCCGGGGGCGGCATGAAGCCGGGCGAGCATCCGGAGCAGACGCTCGTGCGGGAGGTGCGCGAAGAGACCGGCTACGACGTGCGCGTCGACGAGCTCCTCGGGGTAACGTCGACCGTGATCGACGAGGGGCTGCGCTTCGCCGGAGTGGGGACGCCATGACCGTGCACGAGTTCGACCTAACGCTGCCCGACGGGCGCACCCTGCACGGGTACGACACGGGCGGCGACGGAACCCCCGTCATGTGGCACCACGGCACGCCCAACACGGGTGCACCACCCAAGCCGTTGTTCGCGCTCGCGGACGAGCTCGGTGTGCGGTGGGTCTCGTTCGACCGGCCGGGTTACGGCGGATCGACTGCCCACGAGGGGCGAACGGTGGCGACGGTGGCACGCGATGCTGCGGCGCTCGCCGATGCGCTGGGCCTCGACCGGTTCGCGACCATGGGACACTCCGGCGGCGGGCCGCCGGCGCTCGCGTGCGCGGCGCTGCAGCCCGCTCGTGTCACGGCCGCCGCGACGCTCGGAAGCCTCGCGCCGATCGATGCCGCGGGCCTCGACTGGTTCGCCGGCATGGGCCCGACGAGCAACGCATCCCTGCGCGCGGCGCAGAACGGCCTCGAGGGAAAGCGCCGGCACGAAGACGAGAACGCCGAGGCTCCGATCGACTTCACCGCCCGCGACTGGTCGGCGCTCGCCGGCGAGTGGGGATGGCTCGGCGAGGTCGCGGCCGCGGGAGTGGCATCGGGTATCGATGCGCTCATCGACGACGACGTCTCGTATGTCACCCCGTGGGGCATCGACCTCAGCGCCATCATCGCTCCGGTGCTGCTGGCGAACGGCGGCGACGACCGGGTGATTCCCCCGAGCCATTCGGCGTGGCTCGCCGATCACATCGAGCGTGCCGTGCACTGGCAGCTCGAGGGCGAGGGTCACATCTCTGCTCTCGCCGCCGATGAGCACGGTGCGACAGACGCGCTGCGCTGGGTCGCCGAGCGGGTTGGGCGCGCCGCAGTCTGACGCTCAGTCGACCCAGCCGAGCTCGCGCAGCCACTCTTCGCAGTCGCGCGTCCAGTTCGCCGCGACACCCGCGTGCTCTCCGCCCTCGATGCCCGTCACCATGCCGAGCCCGTGCCGGCCGCGCGGGTAGACGTGCAGCGCGTGCGGAACGCCGTGACGGGCGAGCGCCTGAGCGAGCAGGTACGGATGCTCGAGCGGCACCGAGGCGTCTTCTGCCGTGTGCCAGACGAAGGTCGGGGGCATGCTTGGCGTGACGAGCTTCTCGACCGAGGTCGAGGCCCGTGCCCACGGCGTCGGCCAGCGGCCGAGCAGCTCTCGCCGTGACCCGCCATGTGTCGCGGTGAGCATCGAGACGACCGGGTAGCAGAGCACCGCTGCGTCGACGAGGCCGAGAGCTGCGGCGTGCCCGGCCAGATGACCCCCGGCCGAGAAGCCCAGCACGCCGAGTCGCTCGACGCCGGCGGCGCGCAACTCTGCGACGCGCATCCGCACCGCATCGATCGGGCCGGGGTGCCGGGTCTTCACGGGGTAGTCGAGCACCGTCGCGTCGAGGCCGAGCGAGCGCAGCCACGCGGCGACGGGCTCGCCCTCATGCTCGGCGCGGAAGGCGTAACCGCCACCGGGCAGCACGATGACGTGCGGGCGGCCGGTCACGATGCCGCGAACACGGTGTTGAGAAGCTCGTCGAACCGCACGCCCACGTCGGGCTCGACGGCATCGAGCCGGTTCGTCAGCAGCACGACGCAGCGGCCGGCGGCGCGCGAGAACCAGAACTGCGAGCGGCACCAGCCCTCGTGGCCGAACACGCTGTGGTCGAGCAGGCTGGGGCGCCGGGGCAGGTTGAACCCGAGTCCGAAGTCTTCGAGGGCCTTGAGCGGGTCGGCGTCGATGACGTAGAGGCCGCTGGTGCGCGCCCGCAGCATCGCCTCGAGGGTGGTCGGCGCGACGACCGCGCTGTCACCCGCGAGCAGTGAGGTGCCGATCGCGAGCAGGTCGGCCGCGCGCGCG
>JBBQKE010000106.1:0-6099 GCA_038326585.1 Actinomycetales bacterium
GCGGTAGCTCGGGCGTGAGCGCCGGTGGCACGCGCGTGCCGCCGAGCGCCGACCCCGGCCGCATGGCCGACGCCTCGAACGCCGCGCCGAAAGCGAGCAACCGCGCGTCATCCCAGCCGCGGCCCGCGATCGTCAGCCCGATGGGCATCGCGATGTCGTCGAGCATGCCCATCGGCACCTGCACGGTCGGGATGCCGAGATGCCGCCACACCAGGTTGCCGTTCGCGACCCAGGTGCCGTTGCGCCAGGCGAGCTCGGCGCTCGCGGCGTTCACGTCGGCGTCGGCCGGGCCGATGTCGGCGACGGCGGGGAACACGATCGCGTCGAGACCCTCTGCGTCGAGCCAGTCGTCCCAGTCGAGCCGTCGGGTGGCGTCGAGCCCGCGCACGCCTTCCGCCATATCGGGGATGCTCTCGAGCTCGGGCACCCCGGTCGCCCGCGCACGGTGCACGTAATCCTCAAGCGGAACATCTTCGGGCGCGAAGCGGCTGAGGTGGTCGTCGTATCGCCCGGGCAGCGAGCCGGGCGGGGTCGGAAAGATCAGGTCGGGGTCCACGTCGGCGAGCTCGTGCAGTGCGGGGTCGCCGTTGGCGCGCAAGAACTCGCTCCACCCCCACATGCTCAGCTCGTAGAGCTCGTGGTCGGCGAAGGTCGGCGGAACCAGGCCGCGCGCGACCATCGAGCGGTCATCCGCCGCCCTGCGCGATTCGTAGTTCGTGACGACCGGCAGGTCGACCTCAACGACCGTCGCGCCCGCTGCTTCGAGGTCAGCGCGGGCCTTCTGCCACTGGGCGATCACGCTGGGTCGCGTCTCGATCGGGTCGTCGCCGGCGGTGTCGCCGATGTAGAGCCTCGGTACACCCAGCCGCATGCCGCGCAGCGCGCCCGCATCGGCGAGCGCCGGGTACGAGGCGGGCCGCAGCTGCGATGCGGGCGGGATGCTCACCCACGGCTGCGCCCGCCAGAAGTCTCCCCGTGTGGTCGTATCGTCGGCCACGACCGCATCGAGCACGAGCAGAAGCTCGGCCATCGTGCGCGTGTAGGGAACCACGACGTCCATCGTCGGCACGAGCGGCCAGTTGCCGCGCACCGAGATCACGCCCCAGCTGGGCGTGTAGCAGCACAGGCCGTTGTTGCTCGCTGGGCCGCGGCCGCTCGACCAGGTCTCTTCGGCGAGAGCGAATGCCGCGAACGAGGCCGCCAGACCCGAGCCTGAACCGTTCGACGAGCCCGAGCCGAAGGGTGCCGGCAAGTACGCCGGGTTGTAGGGGCTCTCGGCGCGGCCGTAGAGCCCGCGCTGCATGCCGCCGTTGGCCATCGGTGGCATGTTCGTGAGCCCGAGGCAGATCGCACCGGCGGCGCGCAGGCGCTCGACCGTGAAGGCATCGTGGTCAGCGACCAGGTCGGCGAACGCGGGCGACCCGCTCGCGACGGTCAGCCCGCGCACCATGTAACTGTCTTTCGCGATGTAGGGGATGCCGTCGAGCGGGCCGAGCGCGGCTCCGGATGCCCGCCGCGCGTCGCTCGCCCGCGCCTCGTCGAGCGCCGCAGGGTTGTCGACCACGACAGCGTTGAGGGCAGGCCGCGAGCCATCGTCCGCCGGCTCGCGGTCGTAGGCGGCGATGCGGTCGAGGTAGCCCTGCGCGAGCTCGACTGCCGTGGTGCGCCCCTCGGCGAGGGCGGCGGCCAGGGTTGCGATGTCCGTCTCGACCAGGCCGATGCTTCGAGGTGCTCCGCTCATCGCGTGTCGCTCACCGCGCCACGGGCTGCTGCTGGGTGATGCAGTGGATGCCGCCGCCGCGCGCAAGAATCTCGCGGGCGTCGACCGTCACGACCTCGCGGCCTGGGTACGCCGCGCCGAGCAGTTCGCGGGCCCGGGCATCCGCTTTCCTGTCGTCGTAGCCGCACGCGATGACACCGCCGTTGACGGTGAGGTGGTTAACGTAGTTCCAGTCGACGAAGCCTTCGTCGTCGCGCAACTGCGCCGGCGCGGGCAGGTCGATGATCGACAGGCTGCGGCCCGCGGCATCCGTCGCCCGCTCGAGTACAGCGCGCACCTCGCGCATGACGACGTGGTCGGGGTGCGAGGCGTCGGGCTGCTCGTGCACCAGCACGGTGCCAGGCGCTGCAAAGGTGGCCATCATGTCGACGTGCCCGCGCGTGCCGAGCGGCTCGTAGTCGCGCGTGAGGCCACGCGGCAGCCAGATCGTGTGCGTCGTGCCGAGCGTGCGAGCCAGCTCGGCCTCGACGCGCTCTTTCGTCGCGTAGCGATTGCGGCCCGGGTCGAGCTGCACGGTCTCGGTGACCATGACGGTGCCCTCGCCGTCGACGTGAATCGCACCACCCTCGTTGACGAGCAGCGACGGCACGCGCGTCACCCCCGCCTGTTCAAGCACGAACTCGGCAATCAGAGAATCCCGAGCGAAGTCGCCGCCCTGGTCGCCCCAGGCGTTGAACACCCAATCGATGCCGCCGAGCTCGCCCGTCTCGTCGTCGATGACGAACGTCGGGCCGATGTCGCGCATCCAGAAGTCGTCGAGCGGCGCCTCGACTATCTCGATCTCGCTGCTGAGCATGCGGCGGGCCCGTTCGCGCTCGCTCGGGTCGACGACCATCGTCACGGGCTCGAACGGCGCGATCGCGTGGGCGACGGCTGTCCACGCGGCGTACGTCGCCTCGCGAGCCGCCGAACTATCGCCCATGACCTCGCCTTCACGGGGGAACGCCATCCAGATGCGGTCGTGCGGAGCTGTTTCAGCGGGCATTCGCCAGGTCATGGATGCTCCTCGATACGAATGCGCACGGGCCACGATGCCCGGCGCAGGTCGGTCTGCGACCCTGCCGCGAGCCTAGCGCTGGCCCGTCACCGACCCGAAACCGAAGCCGATGAGTTTTAACGGGAGTCGGTGCGAAGACCGGCAACCCCTGACTATGCCGAGAGTCGAAGCCGACTCACGCCGGATTTTCGCGCGCCTGTCATACTTCATTGTTCAGCAATACCCGCTGACATGACATGCGCTGGGGGAATGCATGGGAACCCTGACCTACGACTCGATGTTGTCGGCTGATTTCGACGACCGCACACTCGCACACCTACAAATGGTGATCGGCGCGAAACTGCGCCGCAACGAGGCCTTCTACTTCAGCTGGAAAGACGACGCCTCGATCGGCAACGGGCGCAGTGTTGTCTGGATGCACCCGACCATCCCGATCGCATACAAGTTCTTCGGCAGTCGTCCGCCGTCGCTCAACCGTGCGTGGATCGACGAACTGATGCTTCTCGCCAACACCCCGGGGGGCCTGCACATTGTTGCGGAGCCCAGCGCCGAGGTCGAGGCTGAGGATTCGTGATGCGCACCACCATCCATTACGACGGTGAAGAGTACATCGTGCCGCGTCACGCGAGCGATCTGAAAGTTGAAATCGAGTCGATTCTCTCGACGGGTGCTGCCGGCTGGTTGCGGGTCAACCACGGTCGCGGGCAGCTCAAGACCGCCGACCTGCTCATTCACCCCGGCGTCGCGATCGGACTCATCGACACGAGCGACCCCGAACACGTCGCGGGCACCGAGTAGCACTGCCCACTTCACCACTCCCAGCGCACAAAGAAAGGGCCGATGCCAGTAACGGCATCGGCCCTTTCTGTGCGTCCGGCGACTAGCGCGAGGTACGCGATCCGCGGGTCACGAGGCCGTAGATGAGCAGCACGATGATCGCGCCACCGATTGCGAGCAGCCACGTGGTGATGTCGAAGAAGCCGTCGAGGCCAACGCCGAAAATCTGGCTGCCGATGAAGCCACCGAGCAGTGCGCCGACAACGCCGAGCACGAGGGTGATGACCCAGCCGCCGCCCTGGCTACCCGGCAGGATTGCCTTTGCGATCGCTCCGGCAATAAGTCCAAGAATGATCCATCCAATGATGCCCATGTCGACCTCCCAGTCGAGTAGATGCTGCGGGCCTCGCACTTCAAGGCCCGGGCTACCTTGGCACAGGCCGAATATGCCAGCACACCCCTTGTACTGGTGCCGTGGGCGTGGTACACCGCCTACGCATTCTGCACCACTACCCCTATGAGGCACGATGCGCAAGGCCTGCGCGTTCATCAGAAGGCGCGCGTACGGTAGCGGGCTACAGGGAAGGCATGTCAACTATGAACGCAGTGATTCTCGTGATCAATGATCAGCGAATCCCGGTGGGCGATGACGCTGACCTGAGCGCCCTCATCGGCCGCATCATGACCGCTGTGATCGAGGGCGGGGGTTTTGTGCACATCATGGGGCGGCACGGCGACGAGTACGACGTTCTCGTGACGCCCGCGACGCAGGTGATCGTACGCTACAAGACGATGTCGTTCGAGTCGGGAACTCCTTACGGGCCATGGACCGCGGGCATCGACCTCGACATTTGACGGCGCTCCTCACAGGAGCGCACGATCCGGGCACTGCCGCCGGCTCACAGTAGCGGGGTGAAGTCAAGGGTGCACACCTTTCTTGCCTCCCTCAGGCAAGCGTGAGACCGTAGAGTTTACTGAACAACTCATGCACTGAAGTATTGACGCACCAACGCCATCGCGCCCAGACCACGCAGCGAGGAAGCAATTCATGCTCGACCACCAGCACGTTCAGCAATACACGCCATGCCAACCTGACACCGGGCACATCAGCACCGGCGGTTCACATCCGTAGCGCGGCCACTCTCGATCACATGACGACGGCCACACTCGTTATCCACCATGAGCGCATCGCCCTTGGCGACGATGTCGACGTGGGTGCACTGATCGCAGAGATTCTACAGGGGGTTCGCTCCGGCGGCGCGGTGGTGCACTGTGTCGGCAGATATGGACGCGAGTACGACGTGATCGTGACTCCCTCGACTCAAGCGTTCATCTGCCACGAACCGGTGAGTGACGACGACCACAGTGCCGATGGCCCGTGGCTCTCGAGCCTCGATCTCGACCACCCAGATCTCGACCGACCAGGTCTCGACCAACCGTGAGACCGGCGCGCTGAGGTCAGCGAACCGAGCGGAACGGAAGCACCGCGAGTGCGCCGAGAACGCTCAGCACGATGGCGGCCGGAAACAGCCCCGCGAAGCCGAAGGTCAGCACGACCGCGCCGGCGAGGGCGAGGGCGACCGTCTGCGGCAACGTCGCGGCGATGTTGACGACGCCGAGGTCTTTCGCGTGCGCGTGCGAGTCGGGCAGCACTTGCGAAACCAACGCCGTGTCGACCGCCTGAAAGGCACCGAATCCGAGCCCCGCACGAAGGGCGAACACGATTATGCCTTCGAACGTCGGCCACACCCACGGCACGACCTGGGCGAGAGCGACGATGAGCGACGAGGCGACCACAAAGGGCTTGCGGCGGCCCACGCGGTCTGACCAGGGGCCTGAGATCGCCACCGCGAGCACCAGCGTCGGCAGCGCGGCGGCCGAGACAAAGGGCAGCAGGGTCACGGCCTCAGCACCGAGCCCGATGTAGTCCTGCAAGAGATACAGCTGGTAGGCGACCACGAGAAAGTAGCCCGTGTAGAGCAACAGACGACCGGTGAACGCCCAAAAGAAGTCGGGGTGCGCAATCGGATTCACCCAGAACGTCATCGCGAAGTCGCGCATGCGAAAGGGCGGGCGCGGCTCGCCACGATTATCGCGCGGCTTCGTGAACACGGCGAAGAGCGTGAGGAGCACGACCGAGATGCCCGCGAGAGTGAGGTAGGCACCGAGGACGTTGCCTGCGAGCAGTGAGGCGAGAATCACGCCGCTGAGCGAGCCCACCGAAGAGCGCACCGCCCACGATGTAGGGCGCTCGACTGCCGAAGCGGCTGCGCGTGCGTTCGCTGATCGTGCCCGCCACGGGTTGCATGACCATGGCCACAACAGCGCCGATCGTGGTCACGATCGCGAGATTGGCGACCTTGTTCACCGGGTCGAGTTGCTCAACCTGCAAGGGCATCAGCACGGTCGGGATCGCGCCCCACAGAAGGAAGATGCCGAGCGTGCCCGGCATGAACCACAGCAGCAGGCTACACAGCGGGCCCTGGATGCTCACGCGCTGCGTCTCGATCGACTCGACTACGGCGGGCTCGAATGACGTCGTCGA
>JBBQKE010000107.1:0-6017 GCA_038326585.1 Actinomycetales bacterium
GTGGCCACAGGGCTCGGTGGCGCGCCGCTGCTCGGCATCGTGTTCGGCCTCGGCTGGGCGCCGTGCATCGGCCCCACCCTCATCGCCGTCAACGCGCTCGTGCTCGGCGAAGGCGATCTGGGCCGGGCGGCCCTCATCGGCACCGCCTACAGCCTCGGCCTCGGAGTACCGTTTCTGCTCGTCGCTCTGGGGTTCCGCTGGGTCGCCGGCGCGACAGCCTGGCTCAAGCGCAATATTCGCGTCATCAACATCATTGGCGGGTCGCTGCTCATCGTCATCGGCGTCATGATGGTGACCGGTCTGTGGCAGCTCTTCGTCTCAAGCCTTGGGGCGGTGATCGGTGGAACCGTTACGCCCCTCTGACTTTCACGACAGCACTGAGCCTGACAATGGCGTGCCCGCGCCGCGCACGATCGCGCAGCCGAAGCTCGACGCCGTGGGTTGGGCGCGCTTCGCCTGGCGCCAGCTCACGAGCATGCGCACCGCACTCGTGCTGTTGCTGCTGCTCGCGGTCGCCGCGATTCCCGGCTCACTCGTGCCGCAGCGCTCGGCTGACCCGAACGGCGTTGTGCAGTTCGAGCGCAACAACCCCGACCTCTTTCCGGTGCTCGACGCGCTGCAGGTTTTCGACACGTACACCTCGGTGTGGTTCTCGGCGATCTACCTGCTGCTGTTCATCTCACTTATCGGCTGCATCATTCCCCGTACCCAGCACCACTACAAGGCCTTGCGAGCGCGGCCCCCGGCCACGCCGGCACGCCTCGACCGCCTCGTCGGACACACTGAGCGCCGGGCATCCGTCGACATCGAGACGGCGCTCGCCGAGGCGCACCGTCTGCTGCGTCGTCAGCGGTTTCGCGTCGAGCGCTACGGCAATTCGCACGGTGCTCAATCACTCAGTGCCGAGCGCGGCTACCTGCGCGAGACCGGCAACCTTGTCTTTCACATGGCACTCGTCGGGGTGCTCGCGACGATCGGTCTGGCGGGCGGGTTCGGCTACAACGGCCAGCGCGTGATTGTGCAGGGGCAGACCTTCACGAACCAGCTCACGAGCTATGACTCGTTCAGCCCCGGGCGCTTCTTCGACGAGACCCGGCTCGACCCGTTCTCGATCAGGCTCGACGAGTTCGAGGCCGTTTACGATCTTGACACCACGACCGGCAGGCCCATTCCGCTTGATTTCACGGCCGCGGTGACGGTCGGTGAGAACAGCGAGTCGCGCGCCGAGATCGTCAAGGTCAACGAGCCCCTGCCCATCGGCGCCACCAACGCCTACCTGCTCGGAAACGGCTTCGCCCCGTGGATCACGGTCTTCGACGCCGAGGGCACAGCGGTCTTCGGCCAGCCCGTGCCGTTCTTGCCGCAAGACGCGAACCTGACGAGCCTGGGCGTCGTGAAAGTGCCCGACGGCCTCGACGAGCAGCTCGGCATGATCGGATTCTTCTACCCCTCGGCCGTGGCGCTCGAGTCGGGCGCCCTGAGCTCGATCTTCCCCGAGCCCGACAACCCGATCGTGACCCTCAATGTCTTCGAGGGCGATCTCGGTCTCAATGAGGGAGTGCCCCGCAACGCCTACTCGCTCAACACCGACGACCTCGAGCAGATCACGGGCGGTGAGACCGGAGTCGACTCGATCGTGCTGCAGCTCGGCGAGAGCGCCGAGCTGCCCGACGGCCGCGGCAGCGTCGAGTTCACGAGTCTGCCCCGGTTCGTGAGCCTTGACATTCACCACGACCCGACACAGGCCGGAGTTCTCGTGTCGTCTCTGCTCGTGCTCGCCGGTCTTCTGACCAGCCTGTTCGTGCCGCGTCGGCGGATGTGGGTCGTCGCGACCGCCGACGGAGACGGGGTGCGGTTGCAGTACGCGGGTCTGGCTCGCGGCGACGATGCCGGCCTCGAGCGCGCGGTCGGCGAGTTCGCCGACCGGCACGCCGAGGCGCTCGCCCAGCACGATCAGCCCGCGGCTCGGTAGCCTGCCCTCCCGGCGGCCGAGCGCGGCCCGGTCGAGCTACTCGCCGAACGCGCCCGCGACCAGCGCCGCGAGCTCATCGAGCGACGAGATGGCCGCCGGCTCTCCGTTGATGAAGAAGCTCGGCGTGCCTTGCAGGCCCAGCCCGATGGCGTCGGCATTGTCGCGTGACACGCGCTCGAGCGTGGCGGGGTCGGCCACGACCGTGTCGTACTGAGCCATGTCGAGGCCAAGGTCTTCCGCGAGTCCGCGGAACACGTCGGCTTGCGAGCCGGAGCCGGGGCTCCACTGCTGCTGCGTCGCGAACAGCGCGCGGTACATCTCGGCCGCGGCACCCTGAGCGGCGGCCGCTTCGAACGCGAGGGCCGAGTCGACGGCGTGGGGGTGGATGCTCGTCAGCGGGAAGTTGCGAATGACGACGGCAACGTCGTCGCCGTAGGTATCGATGATCGATCCCACGCTGCCGGCAGCAACGGCGCACGCGGGGCACTGGAAGTCGAGGAACTCGACGATGGTCACGGCGGAATCGGCTGAGCCGTTGACGAAGTGCGAATCGTCGCGCTGCACCTCAGCCTGACCGTCAGGAGAAACGGGCGGAAGAGCATCCGTCTGATTGCCCCCTCCGAGGCTCGCGACCACGATGAGTGCGATGGCGACGACGAACGCGAGCGCCACACCGATCGCGATGAACTGTGCCGTGCGCGGCGACATCGGCTTCTTGACGGGCTTCTTCTTCGACGACGGGGCAGGCTTCACGGGAGGACGGCTCATTGCTCTATCGTCGCGCAGTGCGCGGGGTGATCCCTAGGGTCGAATGGCCCGAGTTCAGACTCGTCCTGGCGGCTGTGCTCTCAGTTTTCGACCGTACGATAAAGGTCTGATGGAAAACCTCGTCTCTCTTTCGCTCGTGGCCGTCTACTCGGCG
Source organism: Actinomycetales bacterium (assembly GCA_038326585.1). GTDB lineage: Bacteria > Actinomycetota > Actinomycetes > Actinomycetales > Microbacteriaceae > Microcella. The sequence goes on from JBBQKE010000107.1 coordinate 2,895, forward strand.
ATGGGCGTCTACACGGTCTCGTTCATTCTGTTCACGCTCGACCTGGCGAAGCGCTCGGCAGAGCGGCCCGTGCCAGCCGCCGCTATTCGGTCAGAGGCCGTCGCCGCGGGGGCTGCTGGCGCGACCACCGTCGTGCTCGAGAAGCCCGAGACCGCAGAACCGGTATCGGGCGGGGCGACGCGCTACCAACGAGCCGCCTTCGCGCTCGCGATCCTCGGCTTCGCTCTGCACCTCGGCGCCACCGTCATGCGTGGAGTCGCGGCGGAGCGCGTGCCGTGGGCGAATATGTTCGAGTTCGGCCTCACCGCGACCGCGATGGGCATGGGCGTCTTCCTGCTCGTGCAGTTCTGGAAAGACGTGCGCTACCTCGGCGCCTACATCACGGGCTTCACGCTCTTGTCGCTCGGCATCGTGACCGTCAACTTCTATGTCGATGTCGTTCCGCTGCCGCCGGCACTGCAGTCGGCCTGGCTCGTCATTCACGTTCTCGTCGCCGTACTCGCCACCGCGTTCTTCGCGCTCGGCGCCGGGTTGTCGATCATGCAACTGCTGCGCTCGCAGCGCGAGGTGCGCAAGGTCGCGGGCCTGCGGTTTCTCGACACCCTCCCAGGGGCGGCCACGCTCGAGTCACTCGCGTATCGACTCAACGTCGTCGGCTTCGTGTTCTGGACCTTCACGCTCATCGCCGGCGCCATCTGGGCCGAGCGAGCGTGGGGTCGCTATTGGGGCTGGGACACCAAAGAGGTCTGGACCTTCATCATCTGGACCCTCTTCGCGGGCTACATTCATGCACGGGCGACGCGCGGCTGGCGCGGAGATCGTTCAGCGTGGCTGGCGATCATCGGCTTCTCAGCCGTGATCTTCAACTACACGATCGTGAACATCGCCTTCACCGGTCTGCACTCGTACTCGGGCCTCTAACGAAGCCGGGCCGGTCAACCAGCCGCGGTCAACGCGACAGGGGTGCGGCCCCCCGAGCCCGTCTCGAACTGCAGCACCGGTGACGAGGGGTCGGTGCAGTCGAACGGCGCCTGGTTGATCGGGTCGCTCGCAATGATGCTTCCCAGCACGCCCGAGGCGTCTTGGGTCATGCCGTTGATGGTGACGATTGTCTCGAGGTTGTTGTCGCCGAGCGTGGTCGTGATGACTCCACCGTCGGCCGTGTAGGTGCCGCCGAGGCTGCCGGTCGTGACGCCCTCGCCCGCGACGCCCGCGATGTCGAGCAGCAGGGTGAATGTTGGCGTGTAGCGATACTGGTCAGCGGTGAAGCTCAACCCCGTGTCGCCCTCGATCGTGAGCGTGAGGCCCTCGGTAGTGCCCGAGACGGCGTCATAGAAGTTCTGCATCTCGGCTTGGGTGATGCGCCAGTCGCCGACAAGGCACGCGGGGTCAAAGGGGTCGGCCGGGGGCGCCTCGGTCTCGGCGGCCTCGGCCGAGGCCTCGTCGCTCGGGTCGGTGTCGGCATCGGTCGCATCACCGGTAGAGCAGCCGGCGAGCATGAGCAGGGCGACGGCGGTCAGAGAGAGGGATGCGCGGCGCATGGGGCTCCTTCAGCAAGGTGATCGGTATCGACGCTTAGAGAGTAGCGCCGCACTCCGCCGACACGCGTGAGCAGTCTCTGGTTAGTCGGCGAGCAGGGCGAGGCAGCGCGTGAGTCGTGCGCGCCACCACGCGGTGCGCTCGGAGTCTGCCGCAAGGCGCAGCAGAGCATCAGGGTCGGCAGTGACGCGACCTACGGCGACCGTGCCCGCAACCGGCCGCAACGGCGACACCGTGACATCGTCGACGAGCAGCGCCGCGGTGCCGAGTCCGCAGTCGAAGTCGAGCGTCGGCAGCCGGGCCGCAAGCTCAGCGCCCATCGCGAGGCCCACGCTCGTGTCGAGTGCACTCGAGACGACGGCGGGCAGGCCAGCCTCGGCCACGAGCGCGAGGGCACGGTCGATGCCGCCCAGCGGAGCCGCCTTGATCACGAGCAGGTCGGCGGCCTCGGCGCGCGCCACCTCGAGCGGGTCGGCTGCCTTGCGCACGCTCTCGTCGGCGGCCACGAGCACATCGATGCGATGAATGCGGCGGCGCAACTCGGCCAGCTCGGGCACCGTGGCGCACGGCTGCTCGACGTACTCGAGGTCGAACTGCTCGAGCGCGCGCACGGCGTGCTCGGCCTCGTCGACCGTCCAGGCGCCGTTCGCGTCGAGGCGGATGCGCCCCGCCGGCCCCAGCAGCCGCCGCGTCTCGCGCACGCGGGCGACGTCGTCGGCGAGCGTCTCACCGGGCTCGCCGACCTTGATCTTGACCGTTCGGCAGTCGCCGAACAGGCTCAGGGTGTGCGCGACGCGATCGAGCGGCACAGCGGGCAGCGTGGCATTGACCGGGATGCTCGCCCTGACGATCGGCGCGGTCGAGTCGCGCCAGCCGAAGTCGAGGGCAGCGGCAAGCCAGGTGCTGGCTTCGACATCGTCGTATTCGACGAAGGGCGCGAACTCGCTCCATCCGGCCGGGCCGTCGAGCAGCACGGCCTCGCGGCGGTCCACGCCGCGGAATCGCGTCACGAGCGGAACGCTCACGACGTGGGCGCGACTCAGCAGGTCGTCGAGCTCGGGCAGAGCATCCATGCCCCACAGTCTGTCGGTTCTTGTTCGCAACTCAGGCAGAACGCGCACAAGTGACGGGGTAACTGGTCACTCGTGTCACTTCTGCCTGAGTTGCGAACGGGCAGCGCGCGTAGGCTGGCGGCATGGCCGAGCCGTTCGTCTCCGACACCTTCGATGCCGCGCGCTGGGTGGTGGCGCCGGGTTTCGACGACCTCACCGACCTCACGTACCACCTCGATACCTCGGGGCGCATCGCGCGCATCGCGTTCGACCGTCCGGAGGTGCGCAACGCTTTCCGCCCGCACACGGTAGACGAGCTCTACCGCGCCCTCGACGATGCGCGGCAGAACCCGAAAGTCGGCGTCGTGCTGCTGACCGGCAACGGGCCGAGCGCGAAAGACGGCGGGTGGGCGTTCTGCTCAGGCGGCGACCAGCGCATCCGCGGGCGTGACGGCTACAAGTACTCAGACGACGAGGGCGCGGTGCGCGACCCGGCGCGGGTGGGTCGACTGCACATCCTCGAGGTGCAGCG
>JBBQKE010000108.1:0-5948 GCA_038326585.1 Actinomycetales bacterium
GCCGACACAAACCCGCCCACGAGTTCCACCCCCCGATTCTAGGCGCGCCGCCCTGTTCGTAACTCAGGCTGTAGTCGCACAAGTGACGGGTTGAGTGTGCACTCCTGTCATCTCTGCCTGAGTTACGAACGGGCGGAGGCAGATCTGCGGCAGACCGCCCGGAATCCCCGGAATTCCGGCATGCCCGCCGTAGTGTTGCCGCGTGTGGCGTGCCGACCGATACGACGATCATGAGATCGACGCCGACGATGTCAGCGGGGCCAACCCCCTGCAGCCCTCGTCGGTGCGGTTCGACGACCCCCGGGTGGTCGCGATGAACGTCGCTTCGCCGATCTGGGATCGGTGGCGCGTCGAGCTGGCAGCGGTCGGCGGCCACAGCACGCTGCTGCACTTCACCGACGACCCGCGCGGTCGCATCGAGCTCGGCACGAGTCACCCGGGCGGCCTTGCCCGCTTCATCGCCGGTAGCCCCACGCTTCTCAGCAATCTGGTGCGCGACGACGTGGCGCTCAAGCAGGCGCGCGTCGCGGCCGAGCGCATCGCCGACGCGGGTGTCGAACTCGCGAGCGCGCGCGGCATCGAGGCCGTGCAGCTCGGCATCGGAATGGTGTCGTGGCGCGTCGACGGCATCGAGTACTGCGCACCGCTGCTGCTACGTCCGTTGCGCCTGCGGCGTCGGGGCCGGGATGTTGAGCTCACGCTGACCGGAACCGTCGCCGTCAATCCGGCCCTCGCCCGAGCCCTCGCGGAGCAGTTCTCTGTGCACCTCGATGAGGCCGCCTTCGTCGCGCTCGCCCACGACGGCGACGCCTTCAAGCCGAACCCGCCGCTCGATCGCCTGCGCGGACTCACCGCCCACCTGCAGGGCATCACGATCAGCCCACGGCTCGTCGTCAGCACCTTCGCCGAAGTCGGGCCGCAGCTGGTGGCCGATGCGCACGATCTCGCGCATCCGGTGCTCGATGCCCTCGCCGGCAACACGAGCGCGCGCTGGGCGGTCAACGAGGGTCAGGCGCCCGTCGAGGCCGTGCCCGCCGATGAGCGCCCGCCCGAGACCGACCTGCTGCTGCTCGATGCCGACGCCGAGCAAGAGCACGTCATCGCGTCGATCGCGGCCGGCAACTCGCTCGTCGTCAAGACCCTGCCCGGCACGGGGGCGACCCAGACCGTCGTCAACGCGCTCGGCGCCCTTGTTGCGCAGAACAAGCGCGTGCTCGTCGTGAGTCCGCGCCGCGCGAGCCTGCGCACGATCGCGCAGCGCTTCGGCGACATCGGGCTGCCCGGCATCGCTGTGACGGCTCCCGGCCTGCGTCGTGACGTCATTCGTGCGATCAGCCGAAACGAGAAGGCGCAGCGCCCGCGCGTCGCCGACATCAACGAGGCCCTCACCCGCCTGCGCTCGGTGCTGCTCGACTACCGTGAGGCACTCTCTCGCCCCGATAACGAACTCGGCATCAGCGTTATCGACTGCGTCACCGAGCTCAGCCGGCTCGCTCTGCTGCCCGTGCCCCCGACCACGCGCGCGCGACTCAGCCGTGCGGCCGTCGAGCTGCTGGCCGCCGATCGCCGCGACGCTGCCGAGACCATGGTGCAGGCCGCCGAGCTTGGGCAGTTCAGCTACGGACCCGGCGACTCGCCCTGGTACGGCGCCTCGTTCCGCACGGGTGACGATGCGATCGCTGCCCAGCAGCTCGCCCGCCGTCTGCACCACGAGTCGGTGCCGCGACTCGTCGAGCGCGGCCGCGCGCTCGTCGGCTCCACTCCGATGCGCCCGTTCGAGACGCTCGCCGAGCTCGGCGTCTACCTGCGCCTACTCGCCGATCTGCGCGACACCCTCGACCGCTTTCAGCCCGCCGTCTTCGACCGCTCGCTGAGCGAATTGATCGCCGCGACTGCTCCGCGCCGCGAGTCGTCGAGCATGCCCGCCGCGACTCGTCGCCGCCTCAAGGGCCTCGCGAAAGAGTACCTGCGCCCCGGTGTCAGCGTCAGTGACCTGCATGAGGCGCTCACCCGCATTCAGCAGCAGCGCGTGCTGTGGCAGCGCTTCGTGCCGAGCGGCATCACCCCGACGGTGCCGGTCGGCATCGCCGATGTCGCGGTCGCCTTCCAACAGGTCGAGCTCGATCTCGCGGCATTGGATGCTCCGCTCGGCCACCACAGCCGTGACCAGCACCTCGCGCACCGACCCCTCGCCGAGCTGTACGCGATGCTCGCGGGCCTCGCCGCCGAGAGCGATGTGCTTGCCAACCTGCAAGAGCGCACGACCCTGCTGAACCGGCTCGAGCAGTTCGACGTCGGCCCGCTGCTGAGCGACCTCGCCGCACGGCACGTCGCGCGCGAGCAGGTCGCCGCCGAGCTCGAACTCGCCTGGTGGCGCTCGGCGCTCGACAGCCTGCTGCAGCACGACCGCGCTCTGCTCGGTGCCGAGCCCGACGTGCTTGAGCGCCTCGAGGCCGACTTCCGCCTCGTCGACGAGGCACACGCGGCCGGCGCCGCGCAGCTGCTCGCCTGGCAGCTCGCCGAAAACTGGTCAATCGGCATCACCGACTGGCCCGACGAGGCCGAAGCGCTGCGCACCGCTCTCAAGTCAGGGCACCTGACCGCCGAGCTTCTGCAGCGCGATGCCCCGCACCTCAGCCGGCCGATCGCGCCCGTGTGGCTCGCCTCGCCCTACGACGTGCACCTCATCAGCGATGAGATCGCGTTCGACACCGTGCTGCTGCTCGACGCCGGTGCCGTCACTGTCGCCGAGATCGCGAACTCGGTGCGCCGTGCCCGTCAGGTCGTCGCGATCGGCGACCCGGTGACGCAGGCTCCCGCGCCCTTCCGCATCGCGGTCGGCGATGTGCTCGACGACGGCGACGTGGATGCCCGGCACGCGGGCTCGGCACTCTTCCAGCTCAGCGAGCTGCTGCCGGCGGTATCCCTCACGCGCTCGTACCGCGCCGGGGGAGAAGACCTCGCCGAGCTCGTGAACCGGAGGTTCTACGCCGGCCGCATCGAGTCGTTGCCGTGGGCCGGGTCGTTTCTCGGACATCCGTCGATCGCGGTCGACTATCTCGACGGCGGCCACGGCATGCCCGACGACGACACAGGAGCGATCGAGAGCGTCGAGGTCGAGGTGCGCCGCACCGTCGACCTGGTCATTGAGCACGCTACGGCGCGCCCGCACGAATCACTGATGGTGATCACCGCGAGCGCCAGGCACGCTGCCCGCGTGCACACCGCGGTGCTCGAGGCTGTGACGCACCGACCCGACCTGCACGATGTGTTGCTCGGCGACCGCACCGAGCCCTTCGCGGTGCTCACGATCGAGCAGTCGGTCGCGCAGGCCCGCGACCGCGTGATCTTCTCGATCGGCTTCGGCCGCACCCCGCACGGTCGAGTTCTGAGCGAGTTCGGCTCGCTCGGTCGGTCCGGCGGAGATCGACTGCTCGCAGTGGCGATGACTCGTGCTCGCCGGTTCGTACGCATCGTCAGCTGCATTCGCCCCGGCGATCTCGACGACGACCGACTCTCGCACGGCGCTCGTGCGCTCGCCGACCTGCTCACCGACATCGAAGCGCGTCGCACCGCTGACGAGTTGCCCGACGACAGCGACCCGATGCTCATCGATCTGGCCCGTCGCCTCGAGGCGCGCGGTATGACTGTGGCGCTTGGTCACCGCGGCAAACTGTCGCTCGTCGCGAGTCGCGGAGGCTACTGCGTCGCGGTCGAGACCGATGCCGCCCTGAGCCCGCTGTCGCTGCGCGAATCGTTGCGCCTGCGCCCCGACCTTATGCGCCGACTCGGCTGGCACTACGCGCGCGTGCACGTCTTCGAGCTCTTCAGCGACCCCGAGGCGGCGGCTGACCGCATCCACGCCCTCGCCGGTGGGGTGCCGACCGGTGCGGCGCCGTCGGGCACGCCGACCGAAGAGCTCGCGATCACCCGCTGAGTGTCATCGCGGCGCGCGCGTACTCTGGGGACATGAGTGAGACGGATGCGGGGCGTGCCCCAGGCGTGCAACGCCGCGGTGCCCGTCGAGTGACGACGACGCCACCGCCGGGGTCGGATCCCGCTCCGAGCGCTGAACCCACCCGGCACCGGCTCGACGAAAACGACGACCGCCTGCGCGCCGACAAGCCCCCGCACTACTGAGGCGAGAGGACCCTGCATGATTCTCGAGCCTCCGCCAGCGTCTGCTCCGGGTGAGCGTGATCTCGCCGTCATGGTCCGATCGATGCGGCCAGAACTGTTGCCGGGTGACTGGTTCTTCGGCACGGTCGAACCGGGTTCGCACGTGCAAGCGTCAGCGCTGCCCTCGCAGAGCAGGAAATCAGTTGCAACGTGATCGCCGGAGCGTTTCACGACCACCTGCTCGTTCCGGCGTTGCGCGCTGATGACGCGATGCGAGCGCTGCAGCAGTTGAGCGAGTCGGCCTAAGACACGGGCGGTGCGGAGTCGCGCTGCGCGAGCAGGTCGCGAATCTCGGCGAGCAGTTCGAGCTCGGTCGGCGGTGCCGCCTCGTCGACTGCGGGCTGACCGGCCTGGCGGCGTGTTTCGGCCCGGCGCTCGAGGTGATTCACCGGCAGCACGAGAGCGAAGTAGACCACGGCGGCGACGATGATGAAGTTCAGCACGGCGCCGATCACGGCGCCGAAGTAGATGAACGTCTCACCGCCTGCGAGCGTGGGAATACGCACCGGCAACGCCTGGGCCAACGACTCAGCGCTGAACAGCGCTGAGATGAGCGGGTTGATGACCGCGCCGACGATGGCCGTGACGACTGCCGTGAACGCTGCGCCGATGACGACGGCGACCGCCAGGTCGATGACGTTGCCGCGAAGAACGAACTCTCTGAAGCCCTTAATCATTCGTCGATGCTAGCTGGCGGCCGCGGCTTTCGAGGGGGTCGTCGTCGTGCTGGGCGTGCTCGACGAGCTGCTGCTAGACGAGCCCGAGTCAGACGACGACTTCTTGCTCGAGTCGGTGGCTCCTGAACCCGACGAACCCGAATCGCTCGAGCCAGAACCCGACTTCTCCGACCCCTTCGAGGCGGCCCGGCTGTCGGTGCGGTAGAAACCCGACCCGTTGAAGGTTACGCCGACGGCCGAAAACACCTTGCGCAGACGGCCTTCGCAGCTCGGGCACACCGTGAGCGAGTCGTCGGTGAAGGCCTGCTGGATGTCGAACGCGGTCGAGCAGTCGGTGCAGCGGTACGAGTACGTGGGCATGGAAAAACCTCCACCCTCCAGAATACGGCGCGGCAGAGCACCTGCCGACCGCGTCGAGAAGCGGCCCTAATCGGTGAATCGGGTGATCGCGCTGGGAGTGACCACGCCGTCGACCGCTTGATCGTGCGGCTCGCGTGGCAACTCGTCGACGAGCTCGCCGTCGAACACGATCGCGAACACAGGAGGGCGGCGATCCATCGAGCCGAGCGTCTTGTCGAAGTAGCCGCGACCCCAGCCCATGCGCATGCCACCGCGGTCGACAGCGGCGGCCGGCACAAGAATGAGTCCGACGTCGTTGATGGCGATGGGCCCGAGCACCTCGGTCGTCGGCACGGGCATGCCGAGCTCGTCGAGCGACTCGTCGGGCTCGCCGTCGAACGTCGCCCACTCGAGTAACCCGTCGTCGCGCGACACCGGCAACAGCACCCGGATGCCCTGCTCGACCGCCCACCGCAGAAAGGGTCGGGTCTGCGGTTCATCGGGCGTCGCGAGGTAGCACGAGAGGGAACGAGGCCCGAGCGTCGAAGTGAGGGCGATCAATTGCGCGGTGAGCGACTCTGTCGCCGCATCGCGCTCATGCTGCGAACGGATGCGCCTGCGTTCACGCAACTCGGCTCGCAGGGCGCGCTTCGCCGTGATGGCGTGACCGTCGGGCTCGGTAGGCATGCCCCCCATGCTAAGGGCGCAATGGAAAGGGGGCGCGGCACAATCACCGCCCGGTTACGCTGAGCC
>JBBQKE010000109.1:0-5941 GCA_038326585.1 Actinomycetales bacterium
TGCAGGTGCTGAGCGAGCTCTCTGGGTGCGCTCACGAGACCCCGACGAGCGCGAGCCGCTCGCGCTTGTCGAGGGTGAAGCGACCGAGGCTCGCACGGCGTCTACCGTCTCGACCGCGCTCGAGATGCACGACAAGATCGATGCCGCTCATCGCTTGACGGGCAAGGGCTTCAGGGCTCAGGCCAGCGATCATGCCGACCGCTTCGAGTCGGGCAGCAACGTCGGCGAGAGAGTTGGCGTGCAGGGTGCCTGCTCCGCCCCGATGCCCGGTATTGAGCGCGGCGAGGAATTCACGCACCTCGGCCCCGCGGCACTCGCCCACGACCAGCCGGTCGGGGCGCATGCGAAGGGCTTCTCGCACGAGTCGGGCGGGGTCGAGCTCGCCCGCACCCTCCATGTTGGGCTGACGACAATAGAGCGCGACGACATGCGGATGCGCGAGGGGAGCCTCGGCGACATCTTCGATAACGACGATGCGATCGGTGGCATCTGCCTCGCTGAGCCATGCGGCGAGCAGAGTGGTCTTGCCGCTGCCCGTGGCGCCGGTGAAGAGCACTGTCTGGCGATCAGTGAGTGCCTTACCCAGCGCAGCGATGGTGGCATCATCGAGGCCGCTCGATCGCAGCGTGACGCGGTGCACGCGCGGCAGCCTCAGCGACACAGCGGTGCCCGCCCACGAGACGGGTGGCAGCGCGACGTGCACGCGCATCCCCTCGCCCAGGCGAACGTCCGTGCACGGTGTCGCTTCGTCGACGTGTCGGCCACCCGCGTGGATGAGCCCGATGGCGAATTCACGGGCTGCTGCCGGTTCGAGCCGCACCCCGGGGACTCGTTCGACCCCGGCACCTCGGTCGCTCCACACAGAACCGTCAGGTGCGAGAAAGACATCGGTGGCCTGCGGGTCAGCCGCCGGAGCGGCGAGCACCCCGAGGGCCGCACGCACCGCGGGGGTGAAGACACGTTCACGACCTGGCTCGGCCTCGGTCGACCGCTTCGCCGCGAGCGCCTCGGTGCTGTCGTTCGTCCCCGTGCGCGGGTCGGCCGGGGGGATCCGAGGATCGCGCGGAAGAAAAGGCTGCACGACGGGACTGTGTCACGACGCCTCTGCGCCAGAAGCCCGCGGCGAGCATCCGTGCACAAAGACTGAAGGCCCCTCGGTGAGGAGGGGCCTTCAGCAAAAGTTGGGCGGCGCCCACATTGGGGGAATTGAGCGCCGCCACAGCAACACGGGATTGGGGGGAATCGTTCGCGTTGCAACGTCAGGCTTGCTGCTGACTCCGTTCAGTGTATTGCGAGCGACCGACAGGTCAAGACATTTCTGACCCCCATTTTGTCCTCCATAGGGAGGACTCAGGTCTTTGTCCCCCGAACGGGGGGTGGAATAGACAGATCAGGGGTCCCTCGGTGCGCAGTCGAGTCGCAGACGCCTTCGATGCGCGGTCGGGCCCCTAGGATGACCCGTGTTCCCCGTTTCGAACGCGGCAGACCAGGCCAGTCCGCTTCACATCGACCAAGGATGACGATGTCCACGACCTCGATTGACAGCCTTCTGCACGAAAACCGCCGCTTTGCGCCCGACCCAGCGTTCACCGCGAACGCCGTCGCCAGTGCTGAGCTCTACGACGAAGCACGGGCCGACCGGCTCGAATTCTGGGCACGGCAGGCACGCGACCTGCACTGGCACAAGCCCTTCACCGAGACGCTCGACTGGTCGGCTGCGCCGTTCGCGCGCTGGTTCGGCGACGGTGAGCTCAATGTGGCCTACAACTGCCTTGACCGCCACGTGCTCGCCGGCAACGGCGACCGCGTCGCGCTGCACTGGGAGGGTGAGCCGGGCGACTCGCGCACCTTCACCTATGTCGAGCTGACGCGCGAAGTCAAGCGCGCGGCGAACCTGCTCATCAAGCTCGGCATCGGGCAGGGCGATCGGGTCGCGCTGTACATGCCGCAGATTCCCGAAGCGATCATCGCGATGCTCGCCGTCGCGCGGGTAGGAGCCGTTCACTCGGTCGTGTTCGGCGGCTTCAGTGCCGAATCGCTGCGGGCCCGCATCGAGGATGCCGATGCCAAGCTCGTCATCACCGCCGACGGCGGCTGGCGCAAGGGCAAGGTGTTTGCCCTCAAGACCACCGTCGACGAAGCACTCTCGGCGAATGCCGCGACCGTCGAGCACGTTCTTGTCGTGCGTCGCGGCGACAACGTCGTGCCGTGGGTCGAGGGCCGCGACTTGTGGTGGCACGACGAGCTCGACGCGGTCAGTGACGAGCACGAGGCTCAGGCCTTCCCAGCGGAGAACCCCCTCTTCATTCTGTACACCTCGGGCACGACCGGAAAGCCCAAGGGCATTCTGCACACCTCGGGCGGCTACCTTACCCAGACGGCGTTCACCCACAAGAACGTGTTCGACCTGCACCCCGAGACCGACGTCTACTGGTGCACCGCCGATGTGGGCTGGATCACCGGTCACAGCTACGTCGTCTACGCGCCGCTCGCCAATGGCGCGACGCAGGTCATCTACGAGGGAACACCCGACACCCCGCACGCGGGGCGCTGGTGGGAGATCATCCAGAAGTACGGCGTCACCATTTTGTACACCGCCCCGACGGCGATTCGGTCGTTCATGAAGATCGGGCGCGACGTACCGCAAGAGTTCGATCTCTCGAGCCTGCGCGTGCTCGGGTCAGTGGGCGAGCCCATCAACCCGGAGGCGTGGGTCTGGTACCGCGAGATCATCGGCGGCGGAACCACGCCCATCGTCGACACGTGGTGGCAGACCGAGACCGGCGGCATCATGATCAGCGCAATGCCTGGGTTGACGACCACGAAGCCGGGTGCGGCGCAGGTTCCGATTCCGGGTATCAGCATCGAGGTGCTTGACGACGAGGGCGTGCACGTCGGCAAAGAAGCGGGCGGGCTGCTCGTCGTGACCGAGCCGTGGCCGAGCATGCTGCGCGGCATCTGGGGCGACCCCGAGCGTTTTCGCGAGACCTACTGGTCGAAGTTCGCTGACACCCCCACCGGTCCGCTTTACTTCGCGGGCGACGGTGCGCACCTCGATGAAGACGGCGATGTCTGGCTGCTCGGGCGCGTTGACGACGTCATGAACGTCTCCGGTCACCGACTGTCGACGATGGAGATCGAGTCGGCGCTCGTCTCACACGACCTCGTCGCCGAGGCGGCCGTGGTCGGGGCGCACGACGAGACCACCGGACAGGCCGTCGTTGCCTTCGTCATTCTCAAGTCGCGAAAAGAGGGCACGGTCACGGCGACCGAGGCGAGCGACCTGTTGCGCGCCCACGTGTCTCAGCAGATCGGGGCGATTGCTCGGCCACGTCAGGTGTTCGTCGTCGCCGAGTTGCCCAAGACTCGCTCGGGCAAGATCATGCGCCGACTGCTGCAAGACATCGCCGAGGGCCGTGAGATCGGCGACACGACGACGCTCACCGACACGAGTGTGATCCGCATCATCAGCGACGGACTCAACTAACGATTCGCACCGCTTCGGGCACCTCGCACGAGTCACAGCGTGCGAGGTGTCCGAAAGCGTGAGAGTGGCGCGGGAACTGGAGTGCTGAGGCGCGGGTGGACACAGGGCGTGCTCGCTCTCGAGTTCGGCGAACTCGAGCTATGCGAACTCGAGCTACGCGAACTCGAGAATGAGCTCGACCTCGACGGGCGCATCCAGCGGCAGCACCGCCACGCCCACCGCACTGCGTGCGTGCGTGCCGATTTCGTCGCCGAAGATCTCGCCGAGCACGGTCGACGCGCCGTTCGCGACGGCCGGCTGGCCGCTGAACTCGGGAATTGAGGCGACGAAAACGACAACTTTCACGACGCGCGTCACCCGGTCGAGCGAGCCGATCACGCTCTCGGCGGCCGCAAGCGCGTTGAGCACGGCCGTGCGCGCGTAGCTCACCGCGTCGTCAGCGCTCACCTCGCCGCCGACTTTGCCCGTCGCTGGCAACACGCCGTCAACGAACGGCAGCTGACCGGCCGTGAAGACGAGGTGGCCGCTGACGACCGCCGGCACATAGGCAGCGACGGGCTTCGTGACCTGCGGGATGCTGATGCCGAGCTCGGCCAGGCGATCGTCGATGCGACCCATGATCAGGCCTCCCCGGCAACGGGCCGCTTGAGGTAGGCGACGAGCCCACCCTCGGGCCCCGGCACGACCTGCACGAGTTCCCAGCCCTCCGACCCCCAATTATTGAGGATCGCCTGCGTCGTGTGAATCATGAGCGGGGTGGTGAGGTACTCCCATTGGGTCATAACTGTGTTCCATTCAGCGTCGTCATAAGCTCGGTGGCGTACCCTCGATCATATGTCTGCCCAGAATCAGAAGGCCTCAGGAGTCATCGGCGCTATCGCCGGCATGCTCGGCCTCAGCGCACTCGCCGGAGTTCTTGTGACCGTTATGGTCACCCCGGCCCTTGCCGTCACCGGAATGGCGGCGAGCAACACCATCGGAATCTTCGAAGGCCTGCCCGAGTACATCAAGATCAACGAGCAGACTCAGCGCAACGCGATTTACGCTCTGAAGAACGACAACCCCGAAGACGGGTACCGCAAGATCGCGAACGTGTTCGCTGAGAATCGCGAAGAGGTCGAGTGGGACGCGGTGTCGCAGTACCTCAAAGACGCGACGATCGCCGGTGAAGATCGACGCTTCTATGACCACGGCGGCGTCGACTTGCAATCGATCGTGCGCGCTGGCCTCGGCAACCTGACATCGGGCGGCATCGAGTCAGGCGCCTCGACGCTGACCATGCAGCTCGTCAAGAACATCTTCATCACCGAGGCGCTCAAGGCTGACACCATCGAGAAGCGCGACGAAATGATCGCAGAGGCGCAAGAGCAGAGCCTCGAGCGCAAGCTCAAAGAGGCCAAGCTCGCGATCGGGCTCGAGAAGGAATACACGAAAGACGAGATTCTGCTCGCGTACCTGAACATTGCTGGCTTCGGAGGCCAGACCTACGGTATTCAGGCAGCGTCCCAGCAGTACTTCGGTATTCCCGCGAGCGACGTGACCATCGCCCAGGCAGCGAGCCTCATCGCCATCGTGCAGCAACCCGGCGCACGGGCGCTCAACGATCCCGAGAAGTACCCCGCCAACCAGGCTCGACGCGACTTTATTCTGCGCGCCATGGCCGAGGAGGGCTTCATCACGCAGACCGAGCTTCGCGAGGCCCTCAACACGCCTGTCGACGAAGAATTCGTGACGCTGAGTCCGCCAAACAATGGCTGCATAGCGGCCAACAAGTACGCCAAGCAGTTCTGCGACTACGTCGTGAAGAACATCAAGAATTTCGAGGCCCTCGGCGCCACCGAAGAAGAACGACTTGCCAACTGGAAGCTCGGCGGCTACGACATCTACACGACGCTGAACTTGTCATTGCAGAAGGTGGCTCAAGATCGCCTGCGCGAGGTAGTGCCGGCAACGAGCAGCATCATGGACATCGGTAGCGTTGCGGTTACTGTGCAGGCCGGCAGCGGCCGCATACTCACGATGGCCCAAAACCGCGCCTTCGACGATTCGCTCGAGGGTGGTAGTGAACCGAAGACGACCGCCATCAACTACGCGACCGACCGTGAATACGGCGGGTCGAGCGGCTTCCAAACGGGTTCTACCTACAAGGTCTTCGGGCTCCTCGCGTGGCTTCAAGAGGGCCGCGGCCTCAACGAAGTCGTCGACGCCTCGACCTTCCGCATGAACCAAGCCACCTTCACCGACACCTGCTCTGACGGCGGCGGACCCCACAGCGGAATCTGGGAGTTCAAGAACTCCGGCGGCAGCGGCGGCAGCGCCATGAGTGTCTTCGCGGCCACCGTGGGCTCGGTCAACTCGGCCTACGCTTCGATCGGCCAGCAACTTGACCAGTGCGCCATTCGCGGTGCGGCAGAGTCGCTCGGTGTGCACCGCGCTGATGGCGACCCGCTGAAG
>JBBQKE010000110.1:0-5938 GCA_038326585.1 Actinomycetales bacterium
CGGCCGACGCCGTCGTGCTCGAGGCGCACGGTCTCGACATCGACGAGTCGCTGCTCACGGGCGAAGCCGACCCGGTCTCGTCGCCCGCGGGCCGCGAGCTCATGTCGGGCTCGACGGTCGTGGCGGGCAGCGGGCTCGCGCGGGTCATCCGCGTCGGCGCCGACTCGTATGCGGCGAAGATCACCGCAGAGGCGAAGCAGTTCTCGCTCGTGCGCAGTGAGCTGCGCAGTGGCATCGCCAAGATCATCAAGTGGATCACCATTCTGCTGCTGCCCGTCGGCGCTCTCGTCATCAACGGCCAGATGCAGGCGGTCGGCGGCTGGGAAGCTGCGATCGCTTCGGGTGCCTGGCGCGAGGCGACGGTCGCTTCGGCCGCGAGCCTCATCGCCATGATTCCGCAGGGGCTCGTCTTCATGACGAGCGTCGCCCTCGCGGTCGGAGCAGTCAAGCTCGCGCGCAACGAGGTGCTCGTGCAAGAGCTCGCGGCCGTCGAGGGCCTCGCGCGCGTCGACATGCTGTGCCTCGACAAGACCGGCACGCTCACCGAGGGCCGCATGGTGCTCGACTCTGTTGAGCCGCTCGCCGACCCTGAGCTCGACTCGGTGGCTGGCGCCGTTCTCGCGTGGATGGGCGCAGACCGCAACGCCAACGCCACCTCGGTTGCCCTTGTCGAGCGCTTCACCACCTCGCCCGCCGAGCAGCCCGTGCGCGCGATCGAGTTCTCGAGCCGCCGCAAGTGGAGCGCCGTGTCGTTCACCGACGGACCCTGCCGCGGCACCTGGGTGCTCGGCGCCCCCGACATCGTGCTCGCCGACGTGCCCGATGCGACGGATGCCCTCGCGCGGTTCGCCGAACGCGCGACCGCGGGCGAGCGCACGGTCGTGCTCGCGCGCACCGATGTCGTGCTCGACCCCCCGGTCGAACTCGCCGAGGGCGAGCGGGCCCCCGAGCCCGACCTGCCCGTGAGCCTGCGCGCCGTCGCGCTCGTCTCGTTCCGCGAGAAGGTGCGCGACGACGCGCCCGAGACGCTCGGCTACTTCCGTGAGCAAGAGGTCGAGCTGTGCGTCATCTCGGGTGATGACCCCCGAACGGTGGCGGCCGTGGCGCGCGAAGCGGGCATCCTGCACGAAGGCCCGGGGTTCGACGCGCGTGAGCTGCCCGACGACGAGGCCGCCCTCGACGCCATCATGGCCGAGCATCGCGTGTTCGGCCGGGTGAGCCCCGAGCAGAAGAAGGCCATGGTGCTCTCGCTGCAGCGGCTCGGGCACACGGTCGCCACGACGGGCGACGGCGTCAATGATGCCCTCGCCCTCAAGCACGCCGACATGGGCATCGCCATGGGTTCAGGCGCGCCCGCCACCCGCGCGGTCGCCCGCCTCGTGCTGCTCGACGGCCAGTTCAGCCGACTGCCCCGCATTGTCGCTGAGGGTCGGCAGGTCATCGCGAACGTCGAGCGACTCGCGAAGCTGTTTCTGTCGAAGACGACCTACGCCATTCTCTTCGCGGTCGCGTTCGGCGTGCTGCTGTGGCCGTTCCCGTTCCTGCCCCGGCAGCTGTCGATCGTCGACGGGCTCACGATCGGGCTACCCGCACTCGTGCTCGCGCTGCTGCCGAACATCCAGCGCTACCGACCGGGCTTCTTGACGCGAGCGGCGCGGTTCTGCATCCCGTCAGGCCTCGTGGTCGGCGGCACGCTCATCTCGGTCGTCGCCTACGCCTACCTGGGCGGGGCCGAGGCGCCCGTCGTGCAGACGGCCGCGGTCATCACGCTGACTCTGACGGCACTCTGGGTGCTCGTCATCCTGTCGCGACCGTTCACGCTCATCACGGGCCTGGTCGTGGTCGCGGCCTATCTCGGGCTACCGGTGCTGCTAGCGATTCCGCCGGTCACCGACTTCTTGCAGCTCGGAGCACCGTCGCTCGAGCTCATTCTCGTCGCGGTCGGGGCGAGCCTCATTGGCTCCGTCGTGCTCGAGATCATGCACCGCATCATTCAGCGGAACGGCGACGACTCGGCAGCCGCAGTCGCCGCTGCGCGAGCAGCACGCCGAGGATAACGAGCACGGCGCCGACCGGCTCGTTCCAGACGAGCACCTCGCCCAGCACGAGCACGCCGAGCAGCACGCCGACGGGCGGCGAGATGTAGGTGACGGTCGCGGCCCTCGTCGGCCCCCAGGCGCGAATGACGTTCTGGTTCCAGGCGTAGGCGAGCCCGGTGCCGAGAGCGCCGAGAAGCACGATAGAGATGACCACGGTCGGCGTGAGCTGCACGGGGTCGGCGCCGATGAGAGGCGTCAGCAACAGCATCCACACCGCCGCGAGGCCGATCATGACGAACGAGATCATGATGGCGCTCAGGCCGGTGTCGCCGAGGAAGCGACGCATGTACGAGAGGCTGAAGCCGTAGCAGGCGGTCGCCCCGAGCAGCGCGAGGTACGGCGCGATGCCGCCCGCGCCAGGCTCGAAGCCCTGCCAGGGCCCGATGATGACAACGACGCCGACGAGCCCGACCGCGATGCCGAGCCGCTGCTCTCGCGTCAGCTTCTCGATGCGAAAGGCGAGCCCCGCGATGAGCGCTGTCATGATCGGCGTGGTGGCGTTGACGATGCTCGCGACGCCCGACGCGACGAACTGCTGCGCCCACGAGAACAGCAGGTACGGGATGACCGCGAACGTCACCGACAGCAACGTCAGATGTGCCCACACGCGCTTCAATCGCGGCAAGCGGTCGCGCGTGACGAGAGCGATCAACCCGAGGGTGATCGCGCCGAAGAAGGTGCGCCCGGTCGCCACCTGCACGGGCGAGAGACCCTCGAGCGCGAGCGCGATGAACAAGAAGCTGGCTCCCCACACCACGCCGGCGAGGGTGAACTGCACCGCGATCCAGGTGTCAGACGACCGCGGGGGGCTGGCAAGCGGTTCTGCGTCGAGCGGGGCGCTCACTCGCTATCGGCTGTCGACACAGTGCCCGTGGTGGCGATCTGCTCGTGGTGGTGAATCACTTCGGCGACCACGAAGTTGAACCACTTTTCGGCGAAAGCGGGGTCGAGATGGGCGTCTTCGGCGAGCGCCCGAAGTCGTGCAATCTGCGTCTTTTCGCGCGCAGGGTCGTTCGGTGGCAGATGAGTCGCCGCCTTGAGGCGACCGACGGCTTGCGTGCACTTGAACCGCTCGGCAAGCAGATGAATCAGCGCCGCATCGATGTTGTCGATGCTGCGGCGCAGTGAGCCGAGTTCGTCGTAGCTCGCGACCTCGTCAGCAGCGTCGGCAAAGTCGTTCATGGTCTGAGCGTAACGCGGCGGGCACAGCGGCGGGCACAGCGGCGGGCGCCGCACTATACCCCCACTTGCCGTCAAGGGGGAGGGGGTTGTTCGTGCCGTGCTCGTGGCATTGAGTGTCACAAAGAGGCGGAGCATCCCGATTCGTTTCTGAAGGAGATTCCCCCATGTACCGAACGCTGCCGACCGAGCGGGTGTCGATCGTGATTCCCGTGCGCGACGACTACGCCTACCTCGAGCGATGCCTCGACGCTCTCGCGCGGCAGACCTACGCGCCGTTCGAGGTGATCGTCGTCGACAACGGCAGCAATGATCGCAGCGCGGCCCTCGCTGCGAGCCGCGGCGCTTTTGTCGTTCGCGAACTCGAGGTCGGTATTCCCGCCGCGAGCGCGACCGGTTACGACGCGGCGTCGGGTGACATCATCGCCCGGCTCGATGCCGACAGCGTTCCGGGAGTCACTTGGGTGGCGTCGGTCTGCGAGTCGTTTGAGCGCCATCCGAACGCCATGGCGGTCACCGGCAGCGGCATGCTGATGGATGACGACGGCACGCCGCATCGCCGCAGTTCGCGCCTCTACATGAGCGCATACTTCAGGCTTGTCGGGCTCGCGCTCGGGCATCCGCCGTTGTGGGGCTCAGCGCTGGCGATGCGCCGCGCCGCCTGGTTCGACGTGCGAGAGTCGATGTGCCGACACAACGCACGAGTGCACGACGACATGGACTTGAGCATTCACCTCGGCCCCGAACACGTGATCGTGCTCGATCGCTCCCTCACCGTGCCAGCGTCATCACGCATGCTCGCCTTCGAGCGCGCATCTATCGTGCGGTTTCTGCGCGGCTTCTACACGATCATGCGGCACTGGCCGCAGGAGTTTCCGCTCGGGCGAATGATTCGTCGCTCGCGAGCGCAGCGCGAGCTGCATGCGCTGCAGCCCGCCTAACTTAGGTACGTCTCTCAGCGGTCGCGCCCCGTACGTGGAGCACGAGCGAGAACAGCCGCGCTGCCGCCACGGAGCCCCTCCCGATCAACCGAGCAGGTCGTGCCGCACGACGATCGCGTCACGGGCCGGTCCGACTCCGATGGCCGAAATGCGCGCACCGCTCATGGCCTCGATCGCGAGCACGTAGTCTTGCGCGTTCTTCGGCAGGTCGTCGAAGGTGCGTGCGCCGCTGATGTCTTCGGTCCAGCCCGCGAAGTTCTTGTAGATCGGCACGGCGTGGTGAAAGTCGCTCTGCGAGACGGGCACCTCGTCGACGCGCTCGCCGTCGACCTCGTAGGCGACGCAGACCGGAATGCTCTTCAGGCCCGTGAGCACGTCGAGCTTCGTCATCACGAAGTCGGTGACGCCGTTGACGCGCGCGGTGTAGCGCGCGATCGGGGCGTCGTACCAGCCGCACCGACGCGGGCGGCCCGTCGTCGTGCCGAACTCGAAGCCGGTCTTGCGCAAGAACTCGCCCGACTCGTCGAACAACTCGGTCGGGAAGGGTCCGGCGCCGACGCGCGTCGTGTAGGCCTTCACGATGCCGATGATGCGGTCGATGCGGTTGGGTCCGATGCCCGAGCCGGTCGCCGCGCCGCCCGCCGTCGAACTCGACGACGTCACGAAGGGGTAGGTGCCGTGGTCGACGTCGAGCATGGTCGCCTGGCCACCCTCGAACAGCACGGTCTCGCCGCGCTCGAGCGCCTGGTGCAGTTCCAGTGCGGTGTCGGCCACCATCGGTCGAAGCCGTTCGGCATAGCTCAGCAGCTCATCGACGACCTCGTCGACCAGAATGCCGCGGCGGTTGTAGACCTTGACCAGCAGGTGGTTCTTGATGTCGAGCGCCCCCTCGACCTTCTGACGAAGGATCTTCTCGTCGAACAGGTCTTGCACGCGGATGCCGACGCGATTGATCTTGTCGGCGTAGGCCGGGCCGATGCCGCGACCCGTCGTGCCGATCTGCCGCTTACCGAGAAAGCGCTCGGTCACTTTGTCGAGCGTGCGGTGATACGACGTGATGACGTGAGCGTTGGCGCTGATGAGCAGCTTCGAGACGTCGACGCCCCGAGCGCTGAGAGCGTCGAGCTCACCGAACAGCACCTCGATGTCGACGACGACGCCGTTCGAGATGACGGGCGTGACGCCCTCGGTCAGAATGCCGCTCGGCAACAGGTGCAACGCATACTTCTCGTCGCCGATGACCACGGTGTGCCCCGCGTTGTTGCCGCCGTTGAATTTGACGACATAGTCGATGCGCCCGGCGAGCAGGTCGGTGGCCTTGCCTTTTCCTTCATCGCCCCACTGGGCGCCGATGATGACGACGGCAGGCATGGGTGGTCCCTTCGAAGAGGTGAGAGGGCTTGCACCTGAGTCTATCGAGGCGGCCGGGGTCGTCAGGGCGCGGTGCGAGCGCTCGCGGTCTCGGCCCACTGGCCGCGAGCGGGCACCGGGTTCGCTCGGGCGAGAGAGCCTCGCTCGAGTCCCAGCTGCCGCTCGGCGAGCTCGAACACGATCTCGTTCGCCTCGTCGACCCCGATGACCCCGACGGCGTGGTGCTGCACGGCCACTCCGTCGGCGACGGCGGTCAGCAGACGAGAGTCGGCCGCGGGGTCGGCGCTGGCGCCGAGCCCGGCATCCACCACCCGCTCGACGACGCCCGTGAGGATGCGCTCGCAGTCT
>JBBQKE010000111.1:0-5871 GCA_038326585.1 Actinomycetales bacterium
TGCCCGCGTCGCCGGGGTGCTCGCTGCGGATCAGCTGCAGCAGCTGCTGTACGGGCTGGTTCTTCAGCTCGATGCGGTACTGAATGTTCGGCCGGTCGAAGCTCGCCACGAACTGCCGTGCGCGCCCCAGGTCGAGCCGCGCGACGATCTCGCGCGCCGTCGCGGCGGTGGCCGTGGCCGTGAGAGCGATGCGCGGGATGCTCGGCCAGCGCTCGTGCAGCAGCGACAGCGCCAGATAGTCGGGTCTGAAGTCGTGCCCCCACTGCGACACGCAGTGCGCCTCGTCGATCGCGAAGAGCGAGACCTGGATGCGGTCGAGCAGCTCGGCGGTGGAGGGCACGGTGACGCGCTCGGGCGCCATGTAGAGCAGATCCACCTCTCCCGCGAGCAGAGCCGCCTCGACGGCCCGCCGTTCGTCGGGCGACTGCGTCGAGTTGAGAAAGGCTGCGCGGGCGCCGACCGCGTCGAGAGCATCCACCTGGTCTTTCATCAGGGCGATGAGCGGCGAGATGACGACGCCGACCCCCTCACGTACGAGGGCAGGAATCTGGTAGCAGAGGCTCTTGCCCCCACCGGTCGGCATGAGCACGAGCGCGTCACCGCCGCCCACGACGTGGTCGATGATGGCCTGCTGCTCGCCGCGGAAAGCGGGGTAGCCGAAGACCGTCTCGAGCACCTGCTGCGGAGTCGTGGTGGTCGCGGTCACTCGCCCCAGGCTAGTCGGCACCGCTGACCCGAAAGTGCGTGAGCGCCTCAGATATGAATCGCAGGGTCGACGAGAAAACCGTCTGCCCCCGTGGTGCCCGCGCCGCGATCGAGCGGGCGTGCGGTCGCCGGAACCCCGGTGGCGACCGAGTCGGCGGGAACATCCCGAGTCACAAGCGCCATCGCGCCGATCTGCGAGCGCGCGCCGATCGTGATGGGGCCGAGAATTGTCGCACCCGCGCCGATGAGCACGCCGTCGTGCACGGTCGGGTGCCGCTTGATCTTCTCGAGCGTGCGGCCGCCGAGCGTGACGCCGTGATAAAGCATGACGTCGTCGCCGATCTCGGCCGTCTCGCCGATGACAACGCCCATGCCGTGGTCGATGAAGAGCCGCTGCCCGATGGTCGCGCCCGGGTGGATCTCGATGCCGGTCCACCAGCGAGCGCCCTGCGAGATCATGCGCGCGAGCAACCGCATCCGCCAGCGCCACAACCGGTTCGCGATGCGATACCACCACAGCGCATGCAGCCCGACCGACGTGAGAAAGACCTCGAGCCCCGAACGCGCTGCCGGGTCGCGCAATCGGGCGTTGCGGATGTCCTCCCGCATGCCCATTCTCAAGCGCGCAAGTCGTCGTAGAGCACGCTCGACAGGTAGCGCTCGCCGTAGCTCGCCACGATGACGACGATCGTCTTGCCCGCGTTCTCGGGCCGCTTCGCGAGCTCGACGGCCGCGTGCACCGTGGCGCCCGACGAGATGCCGGCGAGGATTCCCTCTTCGGCCGACATGCGACGGGCCATGCTCACGGCCTGGTCGATGTTGACGTCGATGACCTCGTCGTAGACCTCACGGTCGAGCACGGCGGGAACGAAGTTCGCGCCGATGCCGGCGATCTTGTGGGGGCCGGGGGCTCCACCGTTGAGGATGGGGCTCTCGAGCGGCTCGACGGCGACGATCTGCACACCGGGCTTCTGCTGCTTGAGGTACTGCCCGGTGCCCGTCAGGGTTCCGCCGGTGCCGACGCCCGAGACGAAGATGTCGACGGCGCCGTCGGTGTCGTTGTAGACCTCGGGACCCGTGGTGCGGCGGTGGATCTCGGCGTTGGCCTCGTTCTCGAACTGACGGGCCAGCACGGTGCCGGGGCGCTCGGCCACGATCTTCTCGGCGGCGGCGACCGCACCCTTCATGCCCTCGCTGCCGGGGGTGAGGATGAGCTCGGCCCCGTAGGCCTTGAGCAGCATCTTGCGCTCATTGCTCATCGACTCGGGCATCGTCAACACGGTCTTGTAGCCGCGCGCGGCGCCAATCATCGCGAGGGCGATGCCGGTGTTGCCACTCGTCGCCTCGACGATCGTGCCGCCGGGCTTGAGCTCGCCGCTCTTCTCCGCCGCTTCGACGATCGCGAAGCCCAGGCGGTCTTTGACGCTCGCCGAGGGGTTGTAGAACTCGAGCTTGGCGAGCACCGTCGCGCCAGCACCGTCAGTAACCGTGTTGAGGGTCACGAGCGGGGTGTTGCCGAACACCTGCGTGATGTCGGAGTAGATGCGAGCCATGGGTGTCTCCTCGAAAAAGTCTGGGTGGACGAGCCGTGGGCGGGTCGCCTCTCAGAGTACGGTCAACGCGGTCGCAGTGCGGTTGATTCCCGATCGACTAGAGCTCACTGCCCGACACGGCGAAGGTGTCGCACGCGGTCACACCGCGCTCGAACCCGACCGTGAACCAGCGCTGGCGTTGCTCGCTCGACCCGTGGGTCCAGCTTTCGGGAGATACCTGGCCGCTCGTCTGTTCTTGGATGCGGTCGTCACCGATCGCCTCGGCCGCATCGAGGGCCTGCGCGACCTGCTCGCGCGTGATGGGCTCGAGCAGGGCATCCGGCCCATCAGACGCGGCGCCCGCCCACGCGCCGCCGAAGCAGTCGGCTTGCAGTTCGAGGCGCACCGCGTCGGAGTCGGGGCCCGAGTCGGTGCGATCAGCCGCCTCGAGCGCACCGGTGATCTTCTGCATGTGGTGGCCCCACTCGTGGGCGACGACGTACATCTCAGCGAGCGGGCCGCCCTCAGCGCCGAAGCGCGTGCGCAGGTCGTCGTAGAAGCCGGTGTCGAGATAGATGGTCTCGTCGATAGGGCAGTAGAACGGGCCGATCGCGCTCGTGGCCTGACCGCAGCCGGTGCTGACCGACTGCTCGAAGATGATGGCACCGGGCTCGCGGTATTGCACGCCGATCTCGGGAGCGGCGTCGATCCAGAAAGCGTCGAGCGACACCGCGGCGCCCGAAACGCGGCAGTCGACGCTCGCGTTGGCGTCGGCGCCGGTGTCGCACTCAGAGAGCTCGGTCGTCTCGGGCGCAGGGCCCGCGCCGGTTCCGCCGCCGAGGAGACCGCTCAGGTCGACGCCCGTGAACTGGGCGATGAGAAAGACGGCGACGATGCCGATAATGCCGCCGCCACCGCCGATGGCGAGGCCGCGACCGGGGCCTGAGCGGCGCACGGAGGAGTCGGAAATGTCAGCGTCGTCTCTGAAGGTCACGCGGTCAACCTACTCCTGAGCGATCGGGCGCGGAGGGGCTTGCGCTCGATGACCTGGCATGATTGACGCAGGAGGTGCGCCACGGTGCTCACGGTGATTCTCGGGCTCGCGGGCGCCCTGGTCTACGGCGCCGCCGACTTTCTCGGCGGTCTCGCCGCTCGCCGCATCAGCGCCTTGCGCGTCACAGCCATCGGCGCCTTGTCGGGGGTCGTGCTGCTGATCATCGCGGCGTTCGTCGTGCCCGGGGTCTGGTCGACCGAAGCCGTGTTCTGGGGGGCGCTCTCGGGCGTCACGGGCGCCGCCGCCATCGCCCTGCTCTACGCGTGCCTCGCGATTGGGCCGATGAGCATCCTGTCGCCTCTCACCGCCGTGACCTCGGCGATCGTTCCGCTCACGTGGGGTCTCACCACCGGATCTCAGCTCGGCATCATCGCCTACCCGGCGTTCGCGCTCGCGCTCGTTGCGGTCGTGCTCGTCGGGCTCGTGCCCGACCAGCGGGCGGTACGGCCGACGCTGCGCGGGTTGCTCATGGCGACCGCCTCGGGAATCTTGATCGGCGCCTTCTACATCCTCATCGACCAGACCCCTGACGACTCCGGGTTGATTCCGCTCGTCGCCAACCGCACGGTCAACGCCACGATCATGATCACGCTGATCGTCGTACTCGCAGTCATCGCGGGGCGTCGTCACGTGCGGGCGACGGATGCTCCCGCCGCGGTTCTCGACGGCATGCACGGTGCGCCTCACCTGTCGACGGGCCCCGCTGAGCCGACCCTCTCCGGCGCCGCCGCGCCCACCGGCACGATCAGCACGACTGCGCGGCCGAGCCTGCTCGCCGCGGCGGCTGCGGCGCTGCGCGGCGGATGGCGTGCGGGGCTCGTGCTCGCGATCGCCTGCGGTGTGCTCGACGCGATCGCCAACATCATCGTGCTCGCCGGCCTGCGCCTGGGCGACCTCACGGTCGTGTCGGTGCTCACGGCGCTCTACCCGGCGGGCACGATCTTGCTCGCGGCGGTCGTGCTGCGCGAGCGCATCGCTCCGCTGCAGTGGTTCGGACTCGTACTCGCCTTGGCCGCGAGCGCGATGCTCGCTGCGGCCTGAGCGAGCATCCGCCGCCCGCTTCGTGGGCGCGCCCTCCGCCCGCCTGCGCGAGCAGCCCGGCCCACGGCGCCGCCCACCTGCACGTCTCCCCAGCGGGACTCCCGAAGTGAAGGAAGGTTCGACGACTTCGGTCGTGGGCTTCCTTCACTTCGGGAGTCTGCGCGACGCGATGTCCGTGCGCGAACGCGCTGCGTCACGACAGTCGGCGTGCATGGCGAAAGTGGCGGAAGTGTGCGCAACTCTCGCCACGAACGACGACTCGCCATGCTGGGCGGGCGGGGAGGCACCGCCCGCGCGGGTTGCTACAGGGCCGCGAGCTGGTCGAGCAGGCGGTCGCCGGGGCGCACCGCGTGCGTCTCGGCCGTGATCTCGGCGCGGCCCAGCAGCTCGTCGAAACGACGCGCTCGTGGCTTCGTGATGAGGGTCACGACCATGCCGACCTTGCCCGCGCGTCCGGTACGGCCCGAGCGGTGCAGGTAGGTCTTGTACTCATCCGGAGCGTCGGCCTGCACCACGAGCGAAATGTCATCGACGTGGATGCCCCGCGCAGCGACATCGGTCGCCACAAGCACCTTCACGCGCCCGTTCGTGAGCTTCTCGAGGTTGCGCGATCGGCGAGCCTGGTTCAGGTCGCCGTGCAGGCTGACGGCCGGAATACCAGCGTCGTCAAGCTGATCGGCGAGTTCTTCGGCAAAGGCGCGGGTGCGGGCGAAGACGAGCGTCTTGCCGGCGCCAGCAGCCAACTGCTCGATGACGGCTCGCTTGTCACGCTGCTCGACGAGCAGCACCTTGTGCTCGATCGTCGACGACTGCTGGTCTTCGCCGGCGACCTCGTAGACCGAAGGGTTGCGCAAGAACTCCGTGACGAGCGACGCGACACCCGAGTCGAGCGTGGCCGAGAAGAGCAGCTTCTGGCTGTCGCGCTTCGTACGGCGGATGATGCGCTGCACCGGCTCAAGAAAGCCCAGCTCGCACATGTGGTCGGCCTCGTCGAGCACGACGACCTCGACCTGGCTGAGGTTGAGACGCCCCTGCTCGATGAGGTCTTCGATGCGGCCCGGGGTGCCGATGATGATGTCGACACCGCGCTGCAGGGCGCCGACCTGGCGGCCCTGGGGCACACCGCCATAGATCTGCGTGGTGAAGAGTCCGACGCTGCGCGCGATGGGTTGCACCGTGCCGTCGATCTGCAGGGCGAGCTCACGCGTGGGCGCGAGAATGAGCGCGCGCGGGGCACGGCCCATCTGGCGGTTCTTGCCGCCACCGTTCTCCATGAGTCGCTCGACGAGCGGGGCTCCGAAAGCAATGGTCTTGCCTGAGCCGGTGCGGCCGCGGCCGAGCACGTCTTTGCCGGCGAGCACATCAGGAATGGTCGCGGCCTGGATCGGGAACGGCGCGATCGCGCCGAGGTCTTCGAGCGTGCGCGTGATGTTGTCGCCGAGACCGAGGTCGCGGAACGTGATGCCCTCGACGTCTTTCGCCACGACGGCGTCGGCCGTGAGGCGCTCGAGCACGACGTCGTCGACCTTGCCGGCCTTC